>PMJJ01000071.1 GCA_003157385.1 Actinomycetota bacterium
GCAAAAAGGGGACAGGCCCCTTTTTGCATCTTCTGACTTTCACGAATCTACTTGGCGTTCTTGTCGTCCACCCAGCCCGCGAACGGGTTGTTCTCGGGGTCGATGCAGACGGAGAACCAGCCGAAACCCGGCACGGCCATCTTCTCCATCATCACCTTCCCGCCCTTGTCGATGACCCGCTTGTTGAAGGCCTCCAGGCCACCTTCTGCCTGGTAGTAGTTCAACGTGCTCTGCTGCGGCATCGACTTCTTCAGGATACCGCCCCAGACCACGCCCTCCTCTTTGCTCGGGTCGGGATTGACGGCCATGTACTGCATCTCCTCCATCATACCCTCGCCCTCGTACTTCTGGATGCGCCAGCCCATCACGTCCCCATAGAAGGCCACCAGCTTGTCCACGTCGTCCGCGTAGATCTCAAAGTTATAGATCTCTCCAGGCATGCTTCCCCCTTTCGATCGTTGTGCCCCCGCCATGAAGTGGCAGCCTTACTTCGCTTCCATGTCGGTGACCCAGCCCCCGAACGGGTTTCCCTCCGGGTCCATACAGACGGAGAACCACCCCATGCCTGGAATGGGCATCTTCTCCATCATCACGGTCCCGCCCTTGTCCTTGACCCGCATGTTGAAGGCCTCGAGGCCCCCTTCGGCATTGTAGTAGTTGAGCCCCGTCTGCTGCGGCATCTGCTTCTGGCCGATGCCCCCCCGGACAGCCTTCTCATCGTCCGGATTCGGGATGACCATCCAGTAGACCATCTCCCCCATGCCCTCACGGCCACCCTCGCCTCCGTACTTCTCTAACTTCCAGCCCATGACGTCCTTGTAAAAATCGACGGCCTTGTCGACGTCATCCACTGAGATATCGAAGTGAACAATCTCGCCCGGCACAGGAACCACCCTTTCTATCTCGTGTCGTGTCGCGCAGGAGGAGTTCGGCGTTGCCCCTCGCTTCCCTCCGCCGCTTGCGGCATTAGGGCCGCTGCTGGAAATCCACACGTGTTTGGGCCACTCTTTTATAAGCCGGGCGACGCCGAACCGGGACCCGAGGCCGAAGGACGAGGGAGAAACATGCCTGATACCGCCCATGAACGCCGCAAGGACGTCAGGCTGGCGTTCAGGCTCGAATACTTCACCATCGCGTGGATGGTCCTCGAGGCGGGCGTGGCCGTCGCCGCGGGAGTGATCGCGCACTCGATAGCGCTGGTGGCCTTCGGGCTGGACTCGGTCATCGAGCTGTTCGCGGCGGTGGTGGTGATCTGGCAGCTGCGGGGACTCGAAGCGGAGCGGGAGTCCCGGGAGCGCTTTGCGCTGCGCCTGATCGCCGTTACGTTCTTCGCGCTCGCTGCCTACGTGACCGTCGAGGCCGTCATCAACCTGGCCCGGGGCTCGCGGCCGCAGGCGTCGGCGGCCGGGATCATACTCGCGGCCTGCGCCCTGGCGGTGATGCCGCTTCTGTTCGTCGCGAAGGGGCGCGTGGCCCGGCGCATCGACAACTCTGCCCTGGCCGCCGACGCGCACGAGTCGCTCTTCTGCGGCCTGCTGGCCGCCATCCTGCTGGCAGGGCTCGCCCTCAAGGCGGCATTCGGCTGGTGGTGGGCCGACCCGGTGACCGCCCTGGTGGTAGCCGCCTTCGCGGTGCGCGAGGGCTTCGAGGCGCTCCAGGAGTCTTCCTCTTGCGACGATTGACCGGCACCGGCAGCGATGGCTACTGCAGCTTTACAGTGGCCACCTCGCCCAGGTCGGACAGCCTGTTCACTTTTATCTTCGCCCCGGAGACGGTGTAGAGGTTCGAGCCGATATAGAGGCTGCGCATCACCGAATCGTCCGCGCCGTAGTAGCTGTACCCGTAGTCCCTGCCCAACTCGCCGGGGTTGTCGACGTGGGTGACGCGCCCCTTGAGCGTGAAGCCGCCCTCCAGCGAGACGTTGTAGACGTAGGCGCCCTGGTAGGTGTAGCTGCCGTAGTCGTTGGCCTTGTGGTCCGGCGAGGCCTTCTGCTCCGCTGTCAGCTCCGCCAGCAGGACCGGTAGCACCAGCAGGTTCTTCTCGCGGTCGAACAGGAAAGCTTTGTGGTCGTTGAGCGCAAGCGAATCGGTGCCCCGGTCGCCGATATCGACCTCGTGCATCTGCCTGGGGTTGGCGACGTCGGAGACGTCGAAGATGGCGAGTTTCAGACCCTGGTACCAGGCGAAGTTGCCGCCCTCTTCAGGGGCCGCATCGACCGCGTTCTTGCCTACACCTATCACGTGCGTCTCGTCGTAGGGGTGCAGGTAGTCCGAGAACCCGGGTGTCTTCAGCTCGCCCAGCACGCGCGGCTCGGTGGGATTGGATAGGTCTATGACAAACAGCGGGTCCACCTTCTTGAAGGTCACCAGGTAGGCCCTGGCGCCCATGAACCGCACCGAGTAGATCTTCTCGCCGCGGGCGAGCCCTTCGAGCCGGCCGGCCATCTTCATGTCCGGTGAGAGGACGTAGACGTTGTTGGTCGCGTTCGAGCCCTCGCGGCTGACCTCGCCCAGCGTGGTGGCGATCCTGAAGAACCCTCCGGCCTCGTCCATGGAGAACTGGTTCAGCGTGGTCCCCGGCACCTCGGCGGCGCCGGCGAACTTCGTGCTCGGTCCGTTGAAGTCGAACTTGTAGACCGCGGTCTTCTCGGTGTCGCGCTCGATGGGGGCCCAGTCGCCGTAGTACGGATACTGCGCGCTGGCGACATAGAGGCTGGCGCGGGAGGCGAAGACGTTGTCCGAGTAGCCCGCGATGACGCGCCTGTTGAGACTGGTGCTGCCGTCCGCGAGCGAGAGCGAGACCACCGAGAGGAAGGACGAGAAGTTCCCGGGATCGACGACCTCGATGTCGCGGTAGCCCGCGGCGGGCTGGTAGGAGGCCGCGCCCTGTCCCTCCCAGGTGTCGCGGACCTTGGGGATGACGTCCGTCGACTTGAGGTCTTTGATGCCACCCAGCGCGTAGCTGGGATAGGTGGTCAGCACGACGTGGACGTCGCCGTCCAGCATGCGCGACGTCTCATACGAGCCCTGGTAGTCGACGGTCCGTAGCAGCCTGGGCTTGCCGGGGTCTGAGACGTCGAAGATCTTTATGAACGAGGCGGGAGGGCTGTTGACGTCGGTGTACGGTCCCGGGTTGGACGAGGGGCCCGGGGTTCCCATGACCACCATCTTGCCGTTGTCGATGAACATCTCGCTGATGCTGTCGTCCTGGGCGAAGTCGGTGCGCGATACCACCCTCGCCTGCTCGGCGGGGTAGGCCGCCACGATGAACAGCGAGTGGCCGGAGATGGTGTAGATGTACTTGCCGTCGTTCTTGACGATGTCGGCCTCGTCCACCCCCGCCACCTGGTTGTTGGTGGTGGAATGCTCGGGAGTGGCGGTGGCCTGGCCGGCGGGCGCCGGGTTAGCCGCGAGCGACTTGGTCGTCATTCCGTCCTCGGCGAACCTGTACTGGGACTTCTGCCCGTTCCTGAACGCCGCGAGGAATTGAGCCGCAGTGGCGAACCTGCCGAGAGTTGTCTGGGGCTGGCGGGCTTGCGTGGGTTGTAAGAGGAAGTATATGCCGGTGCCCAGTGCGGCACCAAGGACCAGGACCGAAACCAGCGCGACGACGATTGCCTTCTTCACTGCTGCCACCTCCCAGCCGGGCGGGCTCCCCGGGCACGCTCCTTAGACGCGCCTGCTTGAGTTGGTGTTTCGTCAACGCAAGATGGTGGCCAAACCTCATTTTCGCGTTTTGTAAGAAGGAGGTTTAACCCCTGTTTTGCGTATACTTTGAGCATGAAGCTCCAGGAAAGCGCGCTGCGCGAGATCGAGGGATACAAAAGGAAAGTCCTTACCTGCGAGGCGGGGTGCTTCGCCGCGCTCGCGGCCGGCATCGTCGCGCTGCTGGGGCTGGTGGTCATCCCGTATGCAATGGGCGACATCCACTTCTCCCCGCTGGTCAAAGAGACCGGTGGCTCGCGGCTCATCGCGGGGGGCCTGATCGCAGTGGGTCTGGCCGTGGTGCTGCTCGCGGTCTTCCTGCCCGGTTATTTCAGGACGCGCCGCTACTTCGCGATCCTCACGGCGCCGGCCGGGTCCTATGACTCGCGCGCCCTGGGCCGGTTCCTGAACGCGCTGGAGGGCGTGGCCGAAACAGCGGGAGTCACGGCGCCCTACCTCGCCGTCCTCGACGGGGACATCCCCAACAGCGTGCCACTGGAGACCAGGTCGGGACCCGGGATAGGGATAACCGCCGGAATGCTCGACGCCGACCTGACCTACCCAGAGGTCCAGGCGGTCATGGCGCACGAGCTGTCGAGCCTTGTGTCCGGCGACTACCTGCGCAGGCCGGGCTCGTTCAAGTTCGAGACCGCCGCATACGGTGTGCTGGCCGCCCTGGCTCTGCTCAGCCTCATATCGATCGCGATGGTGAGGCCGGGGCACAGCTCGGCCCTGACCTTCGGCTTCGCCGCGCTGGTATGGGCATACCTGCTCGGGACCGGCTTCCTGATCAGGCGAGTGCGGAAGTTGAGGGGCCACGACCCGGTCCGCGCCGACACTGTCGCGGCTACCATCACCGAGAACCCGGAGGCGCTCGCGAGCGCCGTCACCACCATGGACGGCCTGGTCAACCGGCGCAGGCGATACCTCTTCCCCCCCAGCGAGCTGGGGCTGGACTACATGTTCGCCCCACCCCACAACTGGAGCGAGACTCCGAAGGCCTATCTGGAGCGGCGCGCAAGGGAGCTCGACTACAACCTCGAGGGCCGCAACGTGGGGCGGCGCGTCCTGGCGCTGCAGCAGTCGATGGACGAGCTCTCCGAGCAGGCGCAGAAGCTTCTGGAGAAACGCACGGAGAACATCGCCAGAATCGTGCGGGATCGCGGCGCGGGCGGCGGGTCAGGACCCTGAAATCTGAGCGCGGGTGAGCGCCGCGAACGCCTTGACCGCGCGCTCCGGGCTTGGGTACACGGGCACGCCGATGTCAGTGAGGTAGGCCAGGGCGTCGTCGTCCCTGCCCCAGAACGATGACACCAGCACCGGCTTGCCGTACTCGGAGGACAGCTTCGCAAAACCTTCGATAAGCGCCATGTACATGGGAACGAGCGCCTCGACGTCATAGTCTATCCGCCCTTCCAACGCCTTTTGCCGTGACCTGAAGAGCAGCGTGCCGAAGACGCCATACATGACTATCCCGTCCACCTCGCCGCTCTCCATCAGCAGCCGGGGAATGGTGTCGTAGAGCGCCTTGTAGTCGAGAAGGAAGGTTATGTCGATCGGGTTGACGCCGGTGCCTGTGTAGGGCAGGTGCTCCCGCAACTTCGCCTGCAGCCCCTCCGACAGCACCGGCACCTCCAACCCCTCGCGGCTGGCGGTGTCGGCCATGCTCGCCCCCGGCCCGCCGGCGTTGGAGAGGACGCAGAGCCTGTTCCCGGGAGACCGCGGCTGGGTCGAGAGCGCCCAGCACCAGTCGAGCATCTCCTCGATGCTCGTGGCGCGCTGGATCCCGCACTGGCGCAGCATGCCGTCGTATATCGCGTCGTCCCCCGCCATCGCCCCCGTGTGCGACATGCCCGCGCGCGCCCCCGCCTCGGTCCCGCCGACGTAGAGGGACACGACAGGCTTGTTCGCGCACGCGCGCTTCGCCGCCTCGACGAATCTCGCCCCGTCGGCTATGCCCTCGATGTAGAGCGCGATGGCCCTGGTGGTGGGCTCGTCGGCGAAATACTCCAGGCACTCGGCCAAGTCTATTATCGCCGAGTTGCCCACGCTGGCCGTGTGGCTCAGCCGGATCCCCATTCGCCTGGTGTGGCCGTAGATGTGGCAGGAGTAGGTGCCGCTCTGGCTGATGACCGTGACGCCGCCTTCCTCCTGCTCGTAGGGGTAATAAGTCGTGTTGAGGCCGATGTTGAAGTTGGACACGCCGATGCAGTTGGGGCCGATCATCGCGATGTCGTATTCGCGCGCCACCGCGGTGAGCTCCCGCTCCAGGGCGAAGCCGTCCCCTCCGACCTCGCGGAAGCCGCCGGACGTGACGACCGCCGCCCTCACGCCCGCCTTGCCGCAGTTGGCGAGAAGGCCGGGGACTATGCCGGTCGGCAGGACCATCACCACCATGTCGGGCACGTCGGGCACGTCCTCGATGCGCGCGTAGGCCTTCAGGCCGAGCACGGTCTTCTCGGTGGGGTGTATCGGGTAGACAGGGCCGTCGAAGCCCTGCATGATGAGCGTGGCCAGCTGACCGGTGCCCATCTTGGTGGGGTTGTTGGACGCGCCGTAGAACGCGATCGATCGGGGGTTGAAGACCCTACGAAGTCTTTGCAGGGGCCGCCTCCTTCTTCGCCCCTCGAGCGCCGCCCTCCCCCTTCGGCCTGGCGCTCTTCTCGAGCACCTGGGCCATGATCTCGTCAGCGTTCTTGACGAACGAGAACTCCATCACCTGCTTGACGAAGTCGGGCACTTCCTCGAGGTCCTTTTCGTTTTCCTCGGGAAGTATAACCTTCTTCACACCAGCGCGGTTGGCCGCGAGCACTTTTTCCTTGATGCCGCCGACGGGCAGCACCTTGCCGCGCAGCGTTATCTCGCCGGTCATCGCGACGTCCTTCCTGACCGGCTTGCCGGTCGCCGCCGAGACCAGCGCCACGCACATCGTCACGCCCGCCGACGGCCCGTCCTTGGGGATCGCGCCGGCCGGCACGTGGATGTGGATGTCGTTCTTATCGAAGAAATCCTTGGGAATGCCGAGCTTGTCCGCGTTGGCCTTGGCGTAGGTCACGGCCGCGCGCGCCGATTCCTGCATAACCTCGCCCAGCTTGCCGGTGAGCGTGAGGTTCCCCTTGCCCGGGTAGCTCTCCGCCTCGATGAACAGGACGTCACCGCCGACCTCGGTCCAGGCCAGCCCGGTGGCGACCCCGACCTCGTCCTCCTCCTCGATGACCTCCTGGCGGAACCGGACCGGACCGATCATCTCGCGCAGGTCCGCGGGCTTGACCTCGAACGGCCCTTTCCCGCCCTCGGCGATCTTCCTGGCTATCTTGCGCATGACCCCGGCAATCTCCCGCTCCAGGTTTCGCACACCGGCCTCGCGCGTGTAGTTGCGGATGATGCTCGAGATCGTCGCCTCGTCCACCTTGACGTCGTAGGTCTCCAGCCCGTGCTCCTCCAGCTGGCGCGGGAGCAGGAACTGCTGTGCTATCTTGACCTTCTCGGGCTCGGTATAACCCGGCAGCTCGATGACCTCCATGCGGTCCAGCAGCGCGGGCGGTATGCTGTAGAGGACGTTGGCCGTGGTGATGAACATCACGTGCGACAGGTCAAAAGGCACGTCCAGGTAGTGGTCCGTGAACGAGTGGTTCTGCTCCGGGTCGAGCACCTCCAGCAGCGCGGCCGCGGGGTCGCCGCGGAAGTCGACGCCCAGCTTGTCCACCTCGTCCAGCATGAAGACCGGGTTGTTGGTGCCGGCCTTGCGCAGCCCCTGGATTATACGGCCGGGCAACGCCCCCACGTAGGTGCGGCGGTGCCCCCTGATCTCGGCCTCGTCGCGCACTCCTCCCAGTGAGATGCGGTGGAAGTGACGGCCCAGCGCACGCGCTATCGAATGCCCCAGCGAGGTCTTGCCCACCCCGGGAGGGCCGACGAAGCAGAGGATGGGGCCCTTGGTGTCCTTCTTGATGTTTCGCACCGAGAGATACTCGAGTATCCTCTCCTTGACCTTCTCCAGGTCGTAGTGGTCCTCGTCCAGTATGCGCGCCGCGCGCTTGACGTCGAGGTTGTCGTCGGTGCTGGTGGTCCAGGGAAGGTTGACCATCCAGTCGAGGTACGTCCTCGCGACGGTGTACTCGGCCGCCGCCGAAGGCATGTTCGCCAGCCTGTCCAGCTCGCGGTCGGCCTCCTTGCGCGCCTCCTCCGGCATGCCTGTCTTCTCGATCTCCTCGCGGAGCTCGTTGATCTCCATCGTCTTCTCGTCCGTCTCGCCCAGCTCTTTCTGGATAGCCTTGAGCTGCTCGCGGAGGAAGAACTCGCGCTGGCCCTTGGAGAGCTCCGACTGCACCTGGTTCTGTATCCTCGAGCCCACCTCCAGCACCTCGACCTCGTGGTTGAGGAAGACCGTCAGCTTGCGCAGACGCTCCTTGACGTTTAGCTCCTCCAGCAGCTGCTGTTTCTGCTCGGTGTCGAGGTTGATGTTGGCCGCAAGGAAGTCGGCCAGGTCGTTGGGCTCGTTAACGTTCATCGCGGCGATGAATATCTCCTCGGGCAGGTACGGCGCCAGGTTGACGATCTGGCGGAACAGGTTGAGCGCGTTGCGCGCCAGCGCCTCCACCTCGACAGTGTCCTCCAGCACGTCGCGGAGCCTCTCCACCTTCGCCTTCAGGTAGGGCTCGGTCTGGGTGTACTCGGTGGACTTCAGCCGCGCCACGCCCTGGACCAGCAACTGCATCTTGCCGTCCGGCAGCTTGAACATACGCGCGACGGCGACCGCCGAGCCCACGTCGTACAGATCGTCCGGCCCGGGCATCTCGTCCTCAACGCCTTCCCTGGCGGCGAAGACGGCGACGATGCGGTCGCCCGCCAGCGCGTCGTCGATGAGCTTGATGAGGGGCTCCTCGGTGACCAGTAGCGGAGCTACGATGTGCGGGTAGATGATGGTGTCCCGCAACGGCAGCACCGGCAGCTCTTCGGCGATCTCGATCTTGTCCACCGGCGTCCCGGATTCCCGCTCCTGCGTCTGTACCGCGTCGGCGATCGCGTCGATAAGCATTTTCTCCGGGGGCTCGTCGTCCTCGTCGAACATCATCGGGAAGCGATCACTCGGTGGGTTTGCGGGTGGTAACATCTATCTCCACCTCCTTGGGAGGTTCCTTTGAAGCCTTCGGTAGCCTGACCTCCAGAAAGCCCTCGGAGTAGGTGGCTTTCGCCGAGGCCGCGTCCACCCTCCCTGGCAGGGGGAGCCGGCGCTCGAAAGTCCCGTAGCTTATCTCCATCCTGTGGTAGAGCCGGCGGGCGGCGGTGGGCGGCTCTCGCCTGATGCCGGTGATCACCAGCTGGTTTTCCTCGATGGCGATATTGACGTTGCCCGGCTCGACGCCGGCCAGCTCGATCACAACGATCACTTCATCGGGGGTCTCTGAGACGTCGCAGAGGGGTTGCCACGCCTTCTCGAAGAAGAACACCGGCCGCTTCCAGCGACCCAGGTGCTCGAAGAAGCGCTCGACTTCCCGCTGGATGTCATCGGGTCCCGCAAGGCGTAATTCGTCTTCCATTCTGCCGCCTTTCGCCTTTCCCCATCCCTATCCTGCCGCCCCGGCCGGCTCGATGGCCCAGCGGTGCAAAACCGCTGCCAGGTACCATTGTTGCATTTCGCCGGACGGCGGTCCTGCTACTGGCTGTAGTCGGACCCTATCACGACCACGACCTTGCTGCCGTAGCTCGAGGCGATTTTCGCCGAGGCCTCGACCTTGGGCTGCTTGACGCCCGAGAGGTCCCCCGCCACGGTCTGCGCCTTGCTCTCGTCGCCCCCGCCGTAGTAGACCGTCGTGTTCGAATACTTGCTGGCGGAGTTGCCCACGGAGACGTTGCCGTAGCCCGCCGCCTTCAGCTTCGTGGCAACCTCGCCGGCGAGCCCCTTCGTCCCCGATCCGTTCAGGACGGCGACGCTGATATCCGATCTGCTCGCCTGGGCCGTGTTTGCTTGATTCGTGCTGTCCTGCGGCACTTCCTGCTTGCTCTCGAAAGTGGAGAGCATCTGGCGGAACGCCGGCATGTCCACAATGTAGTACCAGAGGCCGCCCATGATCTTCGGCTCGCCGGGCACGGTGCTCATCTGCGTGTTGCCGCCGTGGAGCCTCCGTCCCAGCGACAGCATCTTCAGGAACGTCAGGTCCGTCTTAACGTTCTTGGAGACGGCGTCCACCACGCTCATCACCTTGAACGGGTTGCGCTGGCGCGAGACGGTGCCCAGCATCGCCTGCAGGAAGTTGCGCTGGTTCTTGACGCGGTCGAGGTCACCAGACGCCATGGAGTATCGCGCCCTCACCAGGGCCAGCGCCTGGTCGCCGTTGAGGACGACGTCGCCCGCGGGCACGTCCCCGGCGTACTTGTCGTGGATGGCCTTGGGGATGTTCATCTTGACGCCGCCTATCGCGTTCACTATCTGCTTGAAGCCGTTGAAGTCGATCTCCACGAAGTGGTTTATCGGCAGCCCGGTGAACTCCTTGACGGTCTGGATGGTCAGCGCCGTCCCGCCGAAGGCGTGCGCCGCGTTGATCTTCTGCGTCCCGTGGCCGGCGATGGTGGTGCGGGTGTCTCGCGGCAGCGAGATGACGGCCGATTTCTTCCCGTCCGGGCTGACGCTGACCAGCATCAGTATGTCGCTGCGGCTCTCGACCTCGCCCGGGACGCTGCCTTTGTCGACGCCTATGACAAGCGTCGTCTCCGGCTGTCCCGACTCCTTGGGGTCGAGGACGGCGGCCGCGGCCGGGAGCTTCATCCTGGCCTCTTTGCTCCTGAGCCAGAAGAAGCCCCATACGCCCAGAGCGATGATGACGACGAGCAGGATGATGCCGACCAACGCCAGGACCTTGGTCCAGCGGAGGTGGAACCTGCGGCTCTTGTAGACCGTAGGCTCGGCGTCTATGGCCTGATCTGCCTGGTGGGCGAAGTAGGCGTGTTCGTTTTCGCTATCGAATAGTGTCATGAATGCTCATTCGGTCTGCCAAAGTCTATACTAATGCGTTCAACCTCGGGGCACGGGGCGCCTTCTGATAATATGAGTGCGACCGCGCCCGCCGTGCGCGAGGTCCGACAGGTGGAGGTAGCAGCGCGCATGAAGTACCCGGAGTCTTTGCTCTCGACCGACGAGTCGGTGGTCTTCGACGTCCATCATCACCTCTTCGTGCTGTGGAAGCCGGCCGCCCTGGTCATCGCCTTCGTAGCGGTCTGGCTGGTCGTACTTTTCCTGGCGACCAGCAGCGACTGGGCCGTGTTCGCCGGTCTGATCGTGCTGTTCTTCCTCGCCGTCTATATGGCCTGGCGGGTGCAGGTCTGGGCGCACACCAACCTGGTCCTCACGGACCAGCGCCTCATCTACCAGACAGGGGTGTTTACGCGCCGGTCGCGCGAGATCCCCCTTGCTAAGATTAACGACGTATCGTTCATTCAGATGGTTCTTGGCCGGATGCTCGGCATGGGCGACCTGGTGGTCGAGTCTGCCAGCGAGTCCGGCCCCTTCGCCTACTTCAACATGCCCGACCCCGCGCGGCTCAAGACGCAGGTGCTCGAGCACATCAGGCAGTACCACGTGCACGGCGAACAGGCCGCTATCGCCAAGGAGGTCGCGATGGCGGTCGAGAAGCACCAGCCCACCGGCGAGATCGCCGCGCTGCCCCCGGAGCGGCCGCCCATCTACTCCGAGATAGTCGACCAGATAGAGCGGCTGGACGCGCTGAGGGAGCGCGGGGTGCTGACCGATGACGAGTTCGAGCAGGCCAAAGGCGCGCTTCTCGACAAGCTCAGTGGAGGGCGGGAGAGTTGATCGTCGATTATCACGTGCACACGTTCATGTGCGGCCACGCCGCGGGCACCCTCGACGAGCTGGTCGAGGCGGCGATCGCGCGGGGGCTGGATGAGGTCGGCATCGCCGACCACATGCCACTCTACTACTTCGAGGACCCCGACCTGGCGATGGCGCCGGACGAGCTTCCGCTCTACGTCGAGCGGGTGCTCGACCTCCAGGAGCGCTACCGGGACAGGATCACCGTGCGGCTAGGGATAGAGGCCGACTACGAGCCCGCCACGCAGGAGATGCGCGTCGAGATCCTGGGACGATACCAGTGGGACTACGTGATCGGCTCGGTGCACATCCTCGGCGACTGGGTCTTCGACGACCCGCGCCGCCTGGAGAGATACCAGGGCCTGGACGTCGACCAGTTCTACCTGGACTACCTGGGGGCCGTGGGAGACATGGCCGAGACCGGCCTGTACAACACCGTGGGGCACGCGGACCTGGCCAAGAAGTTTGACGTGCGCGCCAAGATAGACCTGGAGCCGCACTACCGCGAGCTGCTTGGGAAAGTGAAGGACGCGGACATGTGCTACGAGGTCAACACGGCCGGGCTGCGCTGGCCGGTCAAGGAGATGTACCCCGCCCCGGATTTCGTGCGCATCGCCTGCGAGATGGGAGTGCCGGTGACGCTGGGCTCGGACGCGCATTCGCCCGCCGACGTGGCCCGTGACTTCGACGCAGCGATCGCCCTCATAAGTGAAGCGGGGTATCAGAGCATCGCGGCCTTCGAGGGCGGCGCGATGAGGCTGGTGCCGCTACCTGAATACCAGCCACCAGACCACTAGCGTCGCCAGCGCCAGCGCGCCTATGGCCAGCCAGGGGAAGAGCGCCAGGAGGGCCTCGGACCTCGGGCGGGTCTGCCCTCGGGGAGGGCTCTGCCGCGAAGGAGATGGCACGTAAGGCTCCTCCTCCATCATGAACTCCATCACCCTCTCGCCGAACGGAGCCGGCCCCTGGCGCATCTCGCGGGCGATCTGCTGCTTGAGCTTGCAGACGGGGCAGGCCCTGAGTGAGTCGTCGCAACGGCGCGCGGAAAGACCCAGCCCGGAAGCGACCTCGTCCAGGCGCGGGCGCAGCACGGGGTTTGGCGCCAGGCACCTGGATATCACCGGCTCCAGGTTCAGCTCGTCGAGGACGCCGGCCGACGCCGACTTCGCCGCGGCAAGGCCCTGATGCAGCGCGACGTAGAGAAGCCCCAGCGCGTGAACGTCGGTCGCGGCCATCGCGCGGCCCCCTGTGCGCTGCTCGGGAGCAGAGAAAAGGTCGACCGGGTCGAACGCCTCGCCGAACTCGGCGCGCACGTACCAGAGCCCGAACTCCGAGACGCCCACGGCGCCTTCGGACACCCAGACGTTGGTGACCCCCAAGCCCAGGTGGAGCACCCCCCATCGGGCGGCCGCCTCGACGGCTTCGAGCATGCCGGCGAAGGCCTTCTCCGGGTCGAACAGCTCGAGGCCAGAGTCTTCGCAGAGCGCCGAGGCCAGAGGCAGCCCGTCCGGCATCATCGCCGCGTAATACGATCCGGCCGGCGGGGCGCCCCAGTCTAGCGGCTGGATAATCGCCGGGTGATCGATCCTCGCCCAGGCCTGGATCTCGGCGGCGGCCAGCCCCCAGGCGCGGTCCTCTGACAGCTCCGCGCGGAAGCGGCGGAACAGGACCCGCCTGCCGTGGCCCGTGTAGGTAGCGCTATACAGCTCTCCCCACGAGTAGGTCGCGAGCAGGTCGTCCAGCAGGTATCCCTGTTCTTTGAAGAGTTCGGTGGCATCGTTCATGGTTGCTCTGCTTAGATGATATAGCAAAGCAACCACATTGGCAATGCCGCAGGATGGGGGTGCCTCGCGTCGAACGAAAAAGCAGTACGAGAGTCAGGAGGGTTAACCATGCTTGTCTGCCCTAACTGCAACAAAGAGATAGACATCTCCGAGGTGGGCGAGGTCTGCACGAACTGCGGGGTGCAGATCCCTCTCGAGTACGAGGAGGGAGCGGTCATCGAGGATGACGCCGACGAGGAAGTTGAGATCGAGGAGTTCTAGGGATTCCTCAGACGCCGCTGGGCGGCACGTCCTGCTGCTGGTGGCTGAAGCACTCTGTCGACAGATAGCGGTCGCCCCTGTCCGGGAAGATGACCATCACCGTGCCGCGCTCCATCATCGTGGCCTGGTGAACGGCCTCGCACATCGCCGCGCCGCTTGATATCCCCACGAAGAGTCCCTCTTCGCTCACCAGTGCGCGCGACATGGTGAACGCGGAGCGGTCGTCGACGTTCATCTTCTCGTCCAGGATGGAGATGTCGAATATCGGGGGCATGTAGTCGCCCAGGTTTCGCAGGCCCTGGATGCGCGACCCCTGGAACGGCTCGACCGCGACCACCTTCATGTTGGGGTCACGCTCCCGCAGCCGCCTGGAGACTCCCATCAGCGTCCCGCCGGTGCCGATGCCCGCCACCAGCACGTCGACGGCGTCGGTCTGCTCGAGTATCTCCAGCCCGGTGCCCTCGTAGTGGGCGCGCACGTTGTCGGGGTTCGCGAACTGGTCGGGCATGTAGTAGCGCTCGTCGCGGGCGATCACGCGCCCCAGCTCGATCGCGCCGTTCATGCCCTCGTCGCCGGGGGTCAGCACCAGCTCGGTGCCGAAAGCCTTGAGAGCCTGCTGGCGCTCCACGCTCATGGTCTCGGGCATGACTATCTTCACGGGGTAGCCCTTGACCGATGCGACCATCGCGAGCCCTATGCCGGTGTTGCCGCTGGTGGGCTCGAGTATCGTCATGCCCTGGCGTAGCTCGCCGCGCTGCTCGGCGCCCTCTATCATGTAGAGCGCGATGCGGTCCTTGACCGAGCTGCAGGGGTTGAAGCCTTCGAGCTTGGCCAGGATTCGCACTCCGGGGTTCTTGTTGAGCCGCTTTATCTCCACTACGGGCGTCCGGCCGATAAGCCCGACGACCCCGTCCGCGGCGGTGTCACCCATCCTTTGATACCTCCATCGCTTTCGAGCAATTATATCCTTAATGTCGGTGGCACCCCCGACGGAGGGCGTCGCCTTTGTGTGATATATTTTCTCGAACGACCCGGCACGCCGAAAATGCAACACAAGGGGTCTGACCCCTTTTATTGCATTCGCGAGGAGGAGTTCAAATGGCAGATGAGAGCAAGGCGGGGCTGACGGATTCGACCGTGGTCAACGCCACGCCCGACGAGATCATGGAGGCGCTGCTCGACTTCGAGTCGTACCCCGACTGGATGTCCGGGGTCATTTCCACCGAGGTGGTCAAGCGCGACAAGAAGAAGCGCGGGACACAGGTGCGCTTCGTCATCGATGCCATGGTCATCAAGCCGAAATATATCCTCAGCTACACCTATAAAGACAACAAGATTGAGATCGGCTACGTCGAGGGCGACCTCGACGACTGCAACTCCTGGTACGAGTTCGAGCCCTCCGACGACGGTAGCACCAATGTCACTTACCATTACGAGGTCTCGTACTCCATCCCCAAGGCATTTCTGAACCCGATCAGCCGCAGGATGCTCAAGACCGTCGACAAGCGCGTGATGACGTCCGCACTCAAGGACCTCAAGAAGCGCGTCGAATCGGCCTGACGGCCGCGGCATGTCTCCTTCCTCACCAGATGCGGCGCTTCTCGCCTGCCAGAACTACGATCGTGCGCTTGTCGAAGAGCGCGCGGCCGAAGCCTTCAGGCTGCTGGGCGGGCCCTCGTCTGTCGTTTCGCCCGGCGAGTCGGTCTTCGTCAAGGTGAACCTGGTGGTCCCCATGAGCCCGGACAGGGCGGTGACGACCCACCCGGAGGTCGTGCGCGCCGTGGTCGGGCAGCTGCAGTCGGTTACCGACCGCGTCGTCATCGGCGAGTCCCCCGGCGGCCCATACAACCGCGGCGTGCTGAAGCGCAGCTACGAGCGGACCGGCATGACGCGCGTCGCCGAGGAGACGGGCGCGGCGCTCAACTTCGACGTCACCGAGACGCAGGTCGCGCTCCCCGGCGCGGAGAAGATGAAGCGCCTGGTGCTCTGTCGCCCGGTGGTGGAGGCAGACCGGGTGGTCTCGATCTCAAAGCTCAAGACGCACATCCTCATGGGGCTGACCGGCGCGATCAAAAACAACTACGGCTGTGTGCCCGGCATGCAGAAGTTCACCTATCACTCGCGCTACCACGACGAGGCGGAGTTCGCCGACCTGCTGGTGGACGTGGCGCTGGCAGTGGGCGCCGACTTCCACGTGGTCGACGCCGTGGACGGGATGGAGGGTAACGGCTCGGTCTGGGGCACGCCGAGGCACATGGGCATGCTGGCCGCAGGCCGCGACCCGTTCGCCCTGGACTGTCTGCTCGGCAACGTGCTGGGAGTAAGGAACGACCTGAACCCGCCGCTGGCGGCCGCTATCCGGCGCGGGCTCTTCCACGGCGAGGTCGGCCGGCTGGAGGTGGCGGGTGACGATCCCGCCAGGCTGACGGTCAGGGGACTGTTGATGCCGACCAAGAGGAGCGCCATCAACTGGCTGCCGTCGCCGTTCATGAGAAGGTACAGTGCCGCGATGCATTTGCGTCCTTACGTCAACGCGTCCCGCTGCACCGGCTGCGGAAAGTGCGAGGAGATCTGCCCGGCTCACGCGATAAGCGTCACTGGCGGCGCGGCCGCCATCGAGGCGTCACGATGCATCAGGTGTTACTGCTGCCACGAGCTCTGCGAGTACGGCGGCATTGACCTCGCCAGGCCGGCGCTGGCCTTCGCGCGCCGCTCCCTCAGTCCACGCCGATCATGACGCTGGTCGCCTTGACGACCGCGTAGGCGTCCATGCCGGGCTTGAGGCCCAGGCCCTCGGCCGAAGCCTTGGTTATGATGGAGACTATCTGCTGGCCGCCTGGCAGCTCGAGGACGACCTCCGAGTTCACCGCCCCGTGGTTTACGCTGGTGACCTTCCCCTTCAACATGTTCCGCGCGCTTATCTTCACCGCCATCACCTCCGGTAGCCTTGCCGCTTCGTTCACCTGCTTATTCTAACGGCTTACGAACCCTTCCTGAAAAGGTGAAGGGGACGCATGCGTCCCCTTCGAGGGAAATGTGAGGGGGGACCTCATTTTCCCAATATGTCTTTAACCCTGTCTCTTTACCAGTACAGGTAACCCTTCGAGCAGGTGCCCTCGATGCGGTTGTTCCAGTAGACCGATCGCTCGACCGCCACCGGCACGCTCGAGGATATCTGAGCCGATACCTGCATGTTGGCCCCCACGTCGTCGTGCTCGTTCACCGACACGCGGTGGCCCGCCGGAACCGTCAGTGGCTTTCTCTCCACGGGCCCTGAGCCCGTCAGGTAGGTTATATAGACCGTCGCGTCCGTGGCGCCCGGGTTCTGCACGAGGATCCAGCTCTCGAAGCCCTGGTCGGTGGCTCCCTCGGCAAGGATCGAGGAGAACTTCGGCGAGTCCACCGCGTTCTCGCAGGTGCCGCCGGACCTGTCGTTCCAGTAGACGGAGCGCTCGGCGATTATAGGCTGGTCGCAGGTCACCTTGGTCGAGACCTGGTAATCGTTGGGCAGCGTGTCGCCGACGTTCACCGACTTTCGCGAGTGCGCGGGGAGCTCTATGGTCGGCCCGGCCTTGGTCCCGGTCTCGTTCATATAAGTCAGGTTTGCGTGCGCGGTGGCGCTCCCCGGGTTCTGCAGCAGCACCCAGGTCTCGAAGCTGTTAGCCGTGCAGCCCTCGGCCATGTACCACTGGTTGCCCGGCGTGGTGACGCCGGTGGCGTCGGAGCCGGCTTTCCTGTTCTTCCAGTACATCGCGCGCTCGGCGATGATCGGCACGTCGGAGTCGACCTGCGTGGACACCTGGAAGTCGTTGGGCAGCGTGTCGGCCACGTTCACGGTCGTTCGCGAGTGAGCCGGCATGTTGACCGTCGGCCCCTGGACCGCCCCGTTCTCGTTCATGTACGTGAGCTTGACCAGCGCGCCCTGGCTGCCGGGGTTCTGCAGAAGCACCCAGGTCTCGAAGCTGTTCGCCGTGCAGCCCTCGGCGAGGTACCACTTCTGCGCCGGGCTGTTGACGCCGGTGGCGCAGTGGCCGCCCGTCCTGCTGTTCCAGTACATCGCGCGCTCGACCACAATCGAGTCGCCCTCGTGGCCCACCACCTCTGCAGAGACGCTCTTGCCCGTGCCGACCGTGTCGGCCGCGTTGATGGTCTTCCTCGACATCGCGTCGACGTACACCGTCTGCGTCTTGTTGCCCTCGCCCTGGACCATGTAGGTGATGTCGACCTGGGTCTTCCAGGGGTTGGGGTTGCCTATGCAGATCCACTCCTCGAAGCCGCCGCCGGTGTAGCCCTCGGCAAGGTACCACGTTGAGGGCACGTTGTTCGGGCTGGAGTTGCCGCAGACTATGATGCGGTCGGGCGGCACGCTGCCCGGGTCGGGCCCGGCGTCGCTTGAAGGATCGACGCGCAGCACCCTCGCGTACTTGATCCACGAATCCGTGACGACCTCGCTGGGAGTAGTCTGCGGCAGGATGACCCGCAGCGGGCCCGCGGTGTCGTGAGTGTAGGGCGGCCCGGCCGGGATCGGCTTGCCGTCCTCGGCCCACGCGAGCATCATCTGCAAACCCTTCGGGTAGGTCTTCCTCACCTGGTCCATGGTGAAAGGCGGCGTGGGATAGTTGTCTCCCGCGAGCACCCCGACCTGCGTCGTACCGGGCAGCGTGCCCACGACGCTGTCCAGGAAATAGCCGAGCGGTATCCCGGTGAACTTGCTGTCGCCGGTGAAGCCTCCGCTGTTCTTGTAGTGGTAGGTCGCCGTCACCTGCTTGATCGATTCGAGGGAGGAAACCGTAAAGCTCCGGCGGTTGAGTACGTTGCCGTACACCATCACCTGACCCGGCGGTATCTTCGAGAAGTCGGCGCTCGGAAGCCCCGGTGGGGTCGGCTGGATCTCTATGGCCCTCACCATCTTGACGGCCCGGTTGAAGTTGTCGGTCCCGACCCCGTGGGGGCCGAGGACCGCCTGCGGGACGATCAGCCGGAACGGGCCGAGGTCGTCTCCCATCTCCGTGAGCGCGCTGCCCTTCTTGTTCTCGGTGCCGCACTTCCACGCGAGTATCGTGTGGAGGCCGCTGGGGTTGGTCATGCGGACCTCGGCCGGTGTCAGCGTGGTCGAATAGCCGTCCTGCGCGATAACCTTGATGCCGGTAGTGCCGCTCTTCATGCCCACCTCGACGTCCAGCAGGTAAGACAGCGGGACGCCGTAGAAATCCTGCGAGAAGTAAGTGTAAGGCGCCGAGGCCTTCAGGCAGGTGTAATACCCGCCCGTGTAAGGCATCGACTTCAGGCCGGCGTTCAGAAACGACCGGTAGTTCGGCGTCGCGCTGGTCGTGGTGTCGACGCCCGATGTGACTGGCGCGACCTTCGCCGCCGCCACGCCCGTCATTGCCGGCAGCGCCGCGACAACGAGCACGGCAGCCAGCAGAATGCTGATGATCCTGCGATCAGTCATTGGCTCCTCCTGTCATGTACTGTCTACCAGGTCGGGTAACCGTGCGAGCACGTGCCGTCCGCCCCGCGGCCGGCCCAGTAGACCGACCTCTCGATGGACACCGGCGTGGTCGAGCTGATGTCGGCCGAGACCTGCCAGTCCGCGCCCACATCATCGGCCTCGTTGATCGAGACCCGCTTGCCCGCCGCGAGCGCCAGCGGCGCCCTTTCCTTCGCCCCCGTGCTCGTCAGGTAGGTTATATAGACGGTGGCGTCCGAGGGCCCCGGGTTCTGGATCAGGAGCCAGGTCTCGAAACCGCCGCCGGTAGAGCCCTCCGCCAGGAAAGACCTGAACTTCGGGCTGTCCAGGGCCGTCTCGTCGTGCCCGCCGATCCTGCCGTTCCAGTAGACCGCCCTCTCCGCGACGACCGGCTTGTCCGAGGTCATCGAAGTCGACACCTGCCAGTCGTTGGGCAGCGTGGACGCGACGTTGACCGAGGCCCGCGAGTGCGCGGGAAGGGTCAGGATCGGGCCGGCCTGCGGCCCTTTCTCGTTCATGTAGGTCAGGCTCACCTCGGCGGTCGCCTCACCGGGGTTCTGGACCAGTATCCAGGTCTCGAACCCACCGCCCGTCGAGCCTTCCGGCAGGTACCACTCGGTGCCCGGCCGGTTGAGCCCGACCGCGCAGGTGCCCGCCGTGCGGTTGTTCCAGTATACGGAGCGCTCCGCGATCACGGGCTGGTCGGCCGAGACCCGGGTGGACACCTGCACGTCACTCGGCAGCGTGTCGGCGACGTTGATCGTCTTGCGGGACCTGGGCGGCAGGGTCACGACCGGACCGGCGACAGGGCCCTTCTTGTTCATGTAGGTCACGGTGGCCGTGGCGGCGGCGTCGCCCGGGTTCTGCAGCAGCACCCAGGTCTCGAACCCGTTTGCCGTGCAGCCTTCCGCGAGGTACCAGTTCCTGTCCGGCGCGCTCACGGCCGCCGCGCAGCTGCCGCCCTTGCGTCCGTTCCAGTACATTGCGCGCTCGACCGTTATCGAGTCGCCGTGATATCCCTCGACCTTCGCCGAGACGTTCTTGCCGTCGCCGACGACGTCGTTGACCTTGACGGTGTAGCGCGAGCGTGGGGCCACCTCGAACTCCTGCGTCTGGTTATCCTGCCCCTCGATCATGTAGGTCATGATCACCCTGGTCTTCCAGCTGTTGGGGTTGGCCACGCAGATGTATTCCTCGAACCCGCCTCCCGTGTAACCCTCGGCGAGGTACCAGAAGTTGGGCACGTTGCGCGGGCTCGAATCGCCGCACACTATGATGCGGTCGGACGGCACGCTGGCCGGGTCGGGGGGCGGAGCGGAGCCCACGGGCTGAACCTGGACCACCCTCACGTTGCGGATCCAGAACTCCTTGTTGCCCTCCATGGAGGTCGTCTGCGGTTTTATGGACATAATGGGACCGCTGTCCGGCTCGGGACCGAGCGGCCCTCCCGCGTTCCACGCGAGCAGCCAGGGCAGTCCGCCGGGCGTCCCGCGGATGTCATCGAGGGTGAAGTTCTTCTGATAGTTGTCTGAGGCTATGACGTCGATCGACGTCGCCCCCGGAAGCGTCCCGGCAACGCTGTCGACGAAATAGCCCAGGGGTATCCCCTCGCACTTCTCGTAGCCGGTCACGCCGTAGCGCTCCCAGTGGTAGTTGCCCGTGAACTGCTTTATCGACTCCAGCTGGCTGACCGTGAAAGAGCGCCTGTTGAGGATGTTGCCGTACACCAGCACCTCTCCCTCGGGCACGGTGGAGGGGTCCACCTCGGGAAGCCCGGGTGGCGTCGGGTCGATCTCTATGGCCCTCACCTGGCTCACCGACTCGTTCCAGTTAGGGGTGCCGGTCGGGTATGGGCCTGTCTTGGGCGTCTGCGGGGTCACCATCCTGAAGGGCCCTTCGCTGGTATCCAGCGCGGTCAAGGCCCCTCCTTTCTTGTTCACCGCCCCTTTCTTCCAGGCCAGCAGCGCGTAGAGGCCCTGCGAGTTGGCGTTCCTCATCTCGTCGGGCGAGAGAGTCACCGTGTACCCGTCCGCCCCCAGGACCTTGATGCCTGTGGTGCCGGACTTGAGGCCGACCTCGACGTCGAGCAGGTACGCGAGCTTGACCCCGTACCAGTCCTGGCTGAAGTAGGTGTAAGGCGGCTTGGACTTCAGTATGGTGTAGTTGCCGCCGCTGTAAGGCATGGCCTGCAGATCGTGCGTCAGGAACGTCCGGTAGTTGGGCGTCGCGCCGGTGGTCGAGTCGACGCCGCGCGTGGGCTGCGCCGTTCGCGCCGGAGACGCGGCCGCCATCAGGGCCAGCGCGCCGACCGCAAGTGCGACCACCACGATTATGCCGACTCCCCAATATTTCTTCATGCACGCCTCCTGGGGTGAGTCGAGCTCACCCGGTGTCGGCAGGGAGAGCACCCTCTCGCGGGGGCGC
>PMJJ01000053.1:0-15662 GCA_003157385.1 Actinomycetota bacterium
GAAAGCAGCTCTATCTCCGCGTATATACTGGCCGGCACCTTTCTCCTGAGCGTGCGGTCTAGGCCTCCGCGCTTTCGCGCGCATTGCATGCAGGCCTCGGCGGGGCACACATACGCCCCCCTGCCCGGGAGCTTCGATCCTCCCACTGTCACCTTCCAGGAAGGCTCGGCTCCGACACGTATCATTTCATCTTTAGGCTTTTTCAAGCCACATCCGACGCAAGTTCTGAGCGTGACTTTCAAGCTTACTCGGCCTCGTTTTCCTCCGCTGCCTCGGATTCAAGTGTCGCTTCACTCGGAGTAGCCTCAGCGGATGTGTTCCTCCGGAATCGCCGGCGCCTCGGGCGCCGTTGATTCCTCCGTCACGGTCACGGTGGCCCTCCAGGGCTCCTCCTCCGTCACTACTTCCTCAACGGTGACGGTGCCGGCCTCGATCATCTCGCCCATCTTCTGATGGGCCGACATCCCGCAGAAGTCCGAGCCGGGCTTGGCCTTGTTGCGGCACCTGTGGCCCGCGCTGGTTATCGCCCTGCACTGGCGATCGGACACGGCTTCCAGCGACTCGCCGGCCTTCTGGCGCTCCGCCCTGATCTGGGCCGCTTCCACCGCCTGGGTCTCGGATAGTATGTCGATCCGCCAGCCGGTCAGCTTTGCCGCCAGCCTGGCGTTCTGTCCCTCTTTGCCGATCGCCAGAGAAAGCTGGTTATCGGGCACGATTACCTCCGCGGTCATGTTGTCGGGGTCGACTATGACCTCCTTGACCTTGGCGGGGCTTATCGCGTTGGCGACGAACTCCGCCGGATCTTCTTTCCACTCTACGATGTCGACCTTCTCGCCGCGCAGCTCGCTGACGATCATCCTAACCCGCGAGCCCTTGGCGCCCACGCACGCGCCTACGGGGTCCACGTTGGCGTCGTTGGACGCAACCGCGACCTTGGAGCGCTGCCCGCCTTCGCGGGCCACTGCCTTGATCTCGACAAGTCCGTCGTATATCTCCGGCACCTCGAGTTCGAACAGCCTCTTGAGCAGGCCGGGGTGAGTCCTCGATACCATTATCTGGGGACCCTTGGTGGTACGCCGTACATCGACTATGTAGGTCTTGATGCGGGCGCCGTGCTCGTAGCGCTCTCCGCGGACCTGCTCGCTGGGGGGAAGCAATGCCTCGACCTTGCCCAGGTCAACCAGCGTATAGCGCTGATCGCTTTGCTGGACTATCCCGGTGACGATGTCTCCCTCACGCCCGTGGTACTCGTCGAACATCAGCTCACGCTCGGCTTCGCGGATCCTCTGTATTATGACCTGCTTGGCTGTCTGCGCAGCGATGCGGCCGAAGTTCTCCGGGGTGACCTCGACCTCCTCGAGTTCACCTGCCTCGTTGGGCCGGTTCTCAAAGACCCGGATCTCACCGGTCGCCTCGTCGATATCTATGCGGGCGTCTATCTCTTCTTCGTCCTCGCCGTAGTTCTTCTTGTAAGCGGTCAGAAGGGCGTCCTTGAGCGCGTCCATCACGGTGTCCACCGCGAGGCCCTTCTCGAGCTCTATCTGCTTGAGCGCATCCATCAGTTTGAACTTCACAACTCAACACTTCCTGTCCGGGCCTGTTACCACGGCAGCTCGGGGTCGAGGCGCGCACTGGAGATGGCCTCGCAAGAGAGGTCGATCTGCTCGGTGCCCAGGTCCAGCCGTACCGACCCCTCGGCGGCTTCCAGAAGGATGCCCCTGAACGTGACCCTGCCCTCGAAAGGTTGCCGCAGGTTGACCTTGATCCGCTTACCGACGCTCCCTTCATAATCACCGCGGCGCCTCAAGGGGCGGTCTATCCCCGGGCTCATCACCTCGAGGACATAGGGCCCCTTTACGACCGACTCGCGGTCCAGCACCTGTCCCAGGAGCTCGCTGGCCGCCGCGCACTCGTCGAGGGTAAGCCCGCCTTCCTTGTCCAGGGATATCCGCAGAAATGTGCGGCCCTTCTCCCTGTCGATCCGGGCATCGACCACCTCGAGCCCGAGGCCTCTCACCAGGTCGCGGGTCGCATCCACAACCTTGTCGTAGACGTCCCCGCCGGCCACGGTCATACCTCCCCGATGGCGCCAAAGCAATTAAAAAGTGGGCGATCTCGCCCACTCATAAAGAGCGCTTTCAACTGCATTTTGAAGATACCACAGTACGGCGGCCGGTGCAATAATCTTGCGCCACGCACGTGTCGGATCAGATGTCCGCTAGCCGCCTATCGTGAGCATCAATCGGGCGATCGCCGCGGCCGACGACGGCGTGGTGGTGGGAGCGGTGGCGGCTGAACTGGGGTTCATCAGCCACACCAGAAGCAACGTGGTTGTCGCAAATACCAGACCTAGTACGATGGTGATCCTGTCGAGGTTCTTCTCGATGATGTACGACCCTGAGAACAGGCTCGAGCTAGCTCCGCCCAGCACGCTCGCCAGGCCTCCGCCTTTGCCCGAGTGAAGCAGGACCGAGACGACCAGGGCCAACGAGACCAATATGTGAATGACCACTATGATTACCTTGAAAACACCCATATGCACGTCATTGTAGGGTCACCCGCCGGTGTTTGCAACCGCGCAGAGCAATGACCGTCCGGTCATCTGGGTCGGCTTGGGCAGATCCATGGCCTCAAGTATGGTCGGAGCGATGTCGCCCAGCGTGCCCCCTTTTCGGAGCGCCCTTTTCGGCGGGGTCGCGTTGATGAACGGCACCTCGGCGAGGGTGTGGGCCGTGAACGCGTGGTCCCCCTCACGCATGTGATCCGCCTTGCCGTGGTCGGCCGTCACGAAGCCCGCCCCGCCCATGGAGTACACCGCCTCCAGCACCTTGCCGACGCATGAGTCGACAGTCTCGACCGCCTCGATCGTGGCCTTCATGAAGCCGGTGTGTCCGACCATGTCGCAGTTGGCGAAGTTCAGCGCGATGAAGTCGTACTCGTCGCTCTTGACCCGCCGGACCGTCTCATCGGCGACCTCCGGCGCGCTCATCTGCGGCTGCAGGTCGTAGGTCGCGACCCTGGGCGAGGGGATCAGCACCCGGTCCTCGCCTTTCTTTGGCTCCTCCACCCCGCCGTTGAGGAAGTAAGTGACGTGCGCGTACTTCTCCGTCTCGGCGATATGGAGCTGCCTCTTGCCATGTTCGGCCAGCACGTCAGCGAGAGTCTCCGTAATCTCCTCGGGCACAAAAGCCGTGGGAACGTCGAACTGGTCGTCGTACTCGGTCATCGTGACCATGTAGGGATACACGGGTCCAGACCGGTCGAACTTGTCGAAGTCCTTCCAGATAAGAGCCTCGGTGAGCTGCCGCGGTCTGTCCGGCCGGAAATTGAAGAAGATCACCGAGTCCTCAGGCCGCATGGGCACGCTTTCCCCCACCACGTGGGGCGCCACGAACTCGTCGTTGATACCCTGCTCATAGGAGAGCCGAACCGCTTCAGCGGCGCTTCCGGCGCGCTCTCCAGTCGCGTGCACGATCGCGTTATAAGCGGCCCTGGTGCGGTCCCAGCGGTTGTCGCGGTCCATCGCATAGTACCTGCCCTCGACCGTCCTAATCCGGCCGACGCCGTCGGAGCTCGCGTTCTCGAGCTCTTCGATATAGGTCAGAGCGCTCCTGGGAGGGGTGTCGCGCCCGTCGAGGAACGCGTGCGTCACCACCCTTTCGAGCCCCGCATTGCGCGCCATCTCGAGGAGCGCGAACAGGTGCTTGATGTGGCTGTGGACTCCCCCGTCCGACAACAGCCCCATCAGGTGCAGAATCCCGCCGCTCGCCCTGGCTCGCTCGATAGCGCCGAGCAGCACTCCGTTGGTGAAGAAGGAGCCGTCGGCGATGGCGTGGTTGATCCGCTGGTAGTCCTGAAGGACGATGCGGCCTGCCCCGATGTTAAGGTGGCCGACCTCCGAGTTGCCCATCTGGCCGGGTGGCAGCCCCACCGACTCGCCCGATGCTCCGAGGGTCGTCCAGGGATAATCGCTCATCAGCCGGTCCATCACGGGGGTATCGGCTACGGCGATGGCGTTGGAGTCGTCTGCCGGCCCGAGTCCCCAGCCGTCGAGGATGATAAGGATGAACGGGCGCGGCACCGTCAAGAAAACTTCACCAGCCGTGCGAAGTCGGGCGCCTTGAGGCTCGCGCCGCCGACCAGTGCGCCGTCGATGTTGGGCATGGACATCAGCTCGTCGACGTTGGAGGGGCTCACGCTTCCGCCGTACTGCACGCGCATCCCCTCGGCGAGATCGTCGTCGTACAGCTCGCCGACCGTCCGCCTTACCAGCCCGCATACCTCATCGGCGTCGGCCGGGGTCGCGGCCTTGCCGGTCCCGATGGCCCATATCGGCTCGTATGCGATCACGGAAGCGGCCGCCTTGTCGCGCGGCAGCTCGAAGAAGCCACACTTCACCTGGTTGGTCACCACGTCCTCGGTCTGGCCCGCCTCGCGCTGCTTCAGCGTCTCACCGCAGCACATTATCGGGACCAGGCCGTGGTCGATCGCGGAGCCGACCTTGCGGTTGACGCCCTGGTCGGTCTCGCCGAAGAGCTGCCTTCTCTCGGAGTGCCCGATTATGACGTAGCCGACGCCCAGCGCCAGAAGCATCGTGGGTGAGACCTCGCCGGTGAAGGCCCCCGATTCGGACCAGTGCATGTTCTGCGCGCCCAGCCCGATCGACATCGAGCCTTTCTCGATAGCGGCGGCCACTGCCGGTATGTCCACGAAGGGCGGGCAGACCACGGCTTCGACGGCATCCTGGCCGGCGATCTCTTTCCAGATGCCCTCCACCAGCGCGGCGCCCTCGACGGGCGTCAGGTTCATCTTCCAGTTCCCCGCGATTATCGGCTTTCTCAAGGCTGCCTCCGTCATTCTACTTGTCGTTCAACGCTTCAACGGCCGGCAGCTTCTTGCCCTCCAGCAACCTCATCGCGGCGCCGCCGCCGGTCGACACGAAATCCATCTTCTCCTCCAGGCCGAACTGCCGCAACGCGGCATCCGAGTCGCCGCCTCCGACCACGGTCTTGGCGCTGGCGTTGGCGATGCACTCGGCGATGCTCTTGGTGCCGTTGGCGAAAGCCGGCCACTCGAAGACGCCCATCGGACCGTTCCAGAATATCGTGCGGGCCTCGTTCAGCATGATGCAGTACTTCTCCACCGTGGCGGGACCGATGTCCAGTCCCATCCAGCCGCCCGGTATCGCCTCCGTAGGGACTACCTTGTGGTTGGCGTTCTTGTCGAACCTGTCCGCCACCACGAAGTCGATGGGCACCATCACTTTGACACCCTTCTTGCGGGCCTTCTTCATGGTGCCGGCGATCTGAGGTACCTGGTCCTCCTCTATCACCGACTGCCCTATTTCGAGCCCCATGCTCTTGATGACGGTGAAGCACATGCCACCACCGGTGAGGATACAGTCCGCGATCTCCAGAAAGCTGTCTATCACGCCCAGCTTGTCCGATATCTTGTTGCCGCCCAGCACCACGGTGAACGGTCTCTCCGGGTCCTCCATCAGGGCGCCCAGCGTCTCCAGCTCCTTCTCCATCAACAACCCCATGACCGACGGAAGGTAGCGGGTGACACCCACGGTGGAGGCATGCGCGCGGTGGCTGGTTCCGAAGGCGTCGTCGACGTAGACGTCGGCCAGGTCGGCCAGCTGCCTGGAAAAGTCGGGCAGGTTCTCGCGCTCGCCGGGGTAGAAGCGCAGGTTCTCCAGCAGGATGATCGCCTTTGGGTTAGCGTCGATGGCCGCTTTGACCCGCGGCCCCACGCACTCCTTGAGGCTCACTACGGGATAGTCGATCAGCTCGGCCAGGCGCTTTCCCACCGGGCCCATGCGCAGGCTCTCCACCACCTGGCCCTTGGGCCTGCCCAGGTGCGACATCAGGATCGGCCTCGCGCCGTGATCGAGCAGATATGAGATGGTGGGGATGGCTCCCCGGATACGGGTGTCATCGGCAACGTTGCGCTCGATGTCAAGCGGAACATTGAAGTCGACGCGCACCAGGACCTTCTTGCCCGAAACGTCGATGTCGTCCAGCGTCTTCTTGGGGGGCTGCAGCATGAGTCCCCCTACGCCATCATGAACTTGATCAGGTCGACGACCCTGTTCGAGTAGCCCCACTCGTTGTCGTACCAGGTCATGACCTTCACCAGGTTGCCCATGACCATCGTCGATTGCGCGTCAAAGACCGATGAGTACGAGCTCCCGACCACGTCTATGGAGACTATCGGGTCCTCGGTGTATGCGAGTATGCCTTCCATGCGCCCTTTGTCCGACGCCGACTCGACCGCGTTGTTGACCTCCTCGACCGTAACCTCGCGTCCCAGTATGGCCACCAGGTCGACTATCGATGCGTCGAAGGTCGGCACCCTCATCGCCACGCCATCTATCTTGCCCTTCATCTCGGGCAGGACCAGCGCGGTCGCCCTCGCGGCGCCTGTGGTGGTGGGGATGATGGACATCGCGGCGGCGCGCGACCGCCTGAGGTCCTTGTGAGGAGCGTCCAGTATCACCTGGTCATTGGTGTAGGCGTGTATCGTCGTCATGAACGCCTGCTCGATCCCGAAGTTGTCGAGCAGGACCTTGACCAGAGGCACCAGGGCATTGGTAGTGCAGGAGGCGTTGGAGACGACATGGTGCTTGGCCTTGTCGTAGGCATCGTCGTTCACGCCGAGGACCATGGTCAGGTCGGGCTCGGTGGCGGGGGCCGAGATTATGACCTTCTCCGCGCCGGCAGTTATGTGCTTGGCCGCCTTGTCACGTGTGGTGAAGAGGCCGGTTGATTCCACGACCACGTCGATCTTGAGCTCTTTCCAGGGGAGCTTCTCGGGGTCGCGTTCGGAGAGGACCTGTATCTCCTTGCCGTCGATCACCAGCACGCCCTCATGGGACCCCGGCTCGACCTCGCCGCACCAGGTGCCATGCACTGAATCGTACTTGAACAGATGTCGCAGCGTCTTCACGTCGGTGAGGTCGTTTATCGCCACGAACTCGATCTCAGGGTCCGATATCCCCGCGCGGGTGACTAACCTGCCGATCCTTCCGAACCCGTTGATGCCTACTCTGATTGCCATCTCCTACACCCCTTTCGCCCCGTTATCCACGTCTGGTCATTATAGCAGTACCGGCAAGCGGGGTCGCGGTTTTTCGGCTTATTCCCGCCGGAAATCGCCGTTTTCGACGGGGATGAGAGATTCCAGCCTCCTCATCCGGGACTGCACCACTGATTTGGTGACTGGAGGGTCGAGGATGGCACCCAGCTCGGCGAGCGAGGCCTGCGGATTCGCCAGCCGAACCTCCGCCAGCGCGGCAAGGTCCGAGGGGGCGTCGATGAGCGCCCCGCTGGCCAGCAGCCTGCCCGCGAGCTCGCGCTGCCGCAGCGACGCATCGGCAAGACGCCTGGCGTTCGCCGCGTCGCAGTTCACCAGCCGGTTGACGTCGTTCCTGGTGCTGTTCATTATCGTGCGGCTCTCCCACTCGAGGTGCGCGCCGTGCGCGCCGACCACTGCGAGCAACGATGAGATCTGCTGCCGTCTCTTGAGGTAGACCACCCACTGGTTCCGCCTCTGCCGCTTGCCGGGGGTCAGCCCCTTGCGGCGGAAGAGCTCCTCGAAGGCGGAGGCGGAGGCCTCGGTCGAGAAGGAGACCTCGAAGTCGGCCTGGCCGAAAGGCTCGCTGATGTACCCGCCGCCGAGAAACGCCCCTCTCAGGGCCGCCGCCGCACAGCAGTCACTCCTGGTCAGCCTCCTGGGAACGACGGGCTCGGGCGTCAGGTGGGCGTCGAGCACGCCCAGCTCGTTGAGCGCCTGGTGGAACCCCGGCTGGTCGGCTATCTCGAGGCGATAGACGTTCCCGCGCCTGGGGGTCGACCTGATGACCTTGATCACCGGGGTCTGGAGCGTGAAGAGCGTGTGCACCAGCTCGTAGATCTTGCGTGCGGTATAGACCCCGGAGGACTCGGTCACCAGCAGGTGCCCTCCCGATCCACGGATCGTGTAGCTTCCGTCCATGTGCAGGAGCGCCGAGAGCTCGGCTACTTGGCAGCAGTGCCTGCTGGGCTTGAGGTGGCCCAGCTCTTCTTTTACCCTGTGTACGCTGCTGGTCATTACTTGTTGATGTCGCGGTGGGTAACGGAGACCGGCTGTCCTGCTTTCTTGAAGCGCTTGGCGAGCTCGGTGGTCACCACCACCGAGCGGTGGCGGCCTCCGGTGCAGCCGATGCCTATGGACAGGTACGGCCTGCGCTCCCTGTTGTACCCCGGCAGTATGAACTCGATCAGCTGCATGAACTGCGTCACAAAGTCCTGCACGTCCTCGCGCTCGAGCAGAAAGTCCTTCACCCGCTTGTCGGTCCCCTTGCGGTCCCTGAGCTCCGCGACCCAGTAGGGGTTCGGCATGAACCTGACGTCGAAGATGATATCGGCGTCCAGCGGGTGCCCGTACTTGTACCCGAAGGAGGTCAGCGAGATCTTGGTGCTCCGCGCGTCGTCCACCACAGGGACTATGCTGCGCAGGGTCTCGCGCAGCTCGTAGACGTTCATGCCGCCCGTGTCGATCACCACGTCGGCCCTCTCCCGGAGGGGGTCGAGCAGCCGGCGCTCCTCCTCGATGAGACCGGAGACGCCCAGACCCTTGCTCTCCAGCGGGTGGATGCGGCGCGTCTCGGAGAAGCGACGTAGCAGCACCTCATCGGAGGCGTTCAGGAAGACGATGGTGTAGGGGATCGACTCGAGCCCCTCAAGCGAGGACAGGAGCTCGGCGAAGTCGGTGCCGCCCCTGATGTCCATCACGATGGCGACCTTGGAGAGCTTCTGGCCGGTCACCGGTGCCAGCTCTATGATGTTGGGAAGCAGCGAGGCCGGCAGGTTGTCTATGGCGTAGTACCCAATGTCCTCCAGGCACTTCATCGCCTGCGTCTTGCCCGCCCCGGACATCCCCGTTATCACCAGTATCTCCAAATGGATCTCCGTCCTCCTGGAAGTGTGGCCTCAACGGCACTCTTCCAATGATAGACCTATCCGGCGGGCAATTCAGCCGCGCCGCGACTCGAGGTCCAGCAGCCACTCTTTCCAGCCCGGCCAGCCGCTCCAGCCGCCGATACGCCCGTCGGACCTCAGAACGCGATGGCATGGTATCGCCAGCACCACCGGGTTTCGGCCGACCGCGCCTCCGACCGCGCGCGCGGCGCCGGGCCGCCCGGCCATTGAGGCGACCTGCCCGTAGCTGGACACGGCGCCCCAGGGTATGCGGTACACCACCTCCAGCACCTGTCGGGTAAAAGGGCTCGAGGTGCTCAGGTCGACCCCCGGGACCACCTCCGGCTCCTCGCCGGCCAGCAGCTGCGCCAGGAAACTGGCCAGCGACTCGAGGTGCATCGCCGCGGTTGCGTCCCGCGGCGCCCCCAGGACTCTCGGCCGCACCGGGCTCTTCTCCGCCAGCGACCTCACGGCCCCGTCCAGAGGCGCCAGCTCGAGGCTCACCACGCCGGACGACGACGCGCAGGCGCTGAAGCTCGCGTCTCCCACCCTTATCTCACACGTCGACTCTTTGCCTTTCATTTCTGCTGGCTCTCCTTTACCGCCATGGCCGCCTCGTGGACGGCCCCCGCAACGGCGTCCGGCACGCCGGGCACCGCCTGGAGATCGGCGAGCGAAGCATCCGCGACCTTCCTGGGCGAACCGAAATGCTTCAGCAACACCTTCTTCCTGCCGGGCCCGACTCCGGTCACCTGGTCGAGCCAGGAGCTCGACGTCGCCCGCTCCATCCGCGACCTGTTGTAGGAGACCGCGACGCGATGCGCCTCGTCCCTCATCCTCTGCAGAAGGAACAGAGCCTCGGAATCCCTGCGCAGACGCAGCGGCCCCTTGTGACCAGGCCGGTAGACCTCCTCCAGGCGTTTGGCCAGCGCCGCGGTCTGGATCCCCTCGATGCCCATGACCTTGAGGACCTCGAGAGCCGCGTTGAGCTGCCCTTTGCCGCCGTCCAGGACGACGAGGTCGGGCATCTTCGACCAACCCGCCTTGCCTTCGCCCTGCTGCTCGGACTCGCTCCTGGCGCGCCTGAACCGGCGGTAGAGGACCTCGCGCATCATGCCGACGTCATCGACGCCGGGCGTGAACTTGATGGAGAACTTCCTGTACTCCCGGCGGGACGGGTATCCGTCCTGGAAGACCACCATCGAGCCCACCGACGCCGTGCCGGCGAATGTCGAGATGTCGTAGCACTCTATCCTCAGGGGGAACCGATCGAGCTCGAGGTCGCGTGCCAGTTCCGCCAGTGCAGCTTCCACCCGGCCCTTGTCGCGCGCCCGCGCGACCTTGGCTCCCTCCAGGGCCAGTTTGGCGTTGGCCGCGGCAAGCGTCATCTCGTGCTTCTTCTTTCCCTTCTGCGGCACCCGTATCTCCAGGCCCGCGCCCCTCTGTGCGGCCAGCCATTCGCCCAGGCCCTCGGCGTCAGGCGGCATCGCCGGCACTATCACGATCTCGGGGATCGAGCCGGCCTGGTCGTAGTAGCGCTTGAGGAACTCACCGACCAGGTCGTCCGCCTCCCTGGCCACCTCCAGGTCGGTGAAGAACACCAGGTTGCCCAGGTGGAAGCCGGCGCGGTTCTGGGCCACCGAGAAGCAGGCCTGCATTCCGTCGCTGAAGAAGCCGATGACGTCGTAGTCCTGGGTCGTCGAGGAGAGCGACCGGTGATGCCGCAGCACCTGGCGCGCGGACTCTATCTGGTTGCGTATCCGCGCGGCCTGCTCGTACTCCTCCTCGCGGGAGGCCGCCCGCATGCGCGTGTCCAGCTCGTCCAGCACCTCGGCGTACCTGCCCTCCAGAAAGTCGCAGAACTGCTTCACCTGCCTCATGTATTCGGCGTGATCGACGTTGCCCTGACAGGGACCCAGGCACATCTCCATCTCGTAGTAGAGGCAGGGCGAGTGCCCCTTCTGGCCCGGCACCGCCCCGATGCAGTGACGCAGGGGGAAGACCTTCTTGAGCAGCCTGATGGTGTTCCTGGCGGCACGGGCGTTCACGTAAGGACCGTAGTACTTTACCCCCCTGAGGCGCTTGCCCCGGGTCAGCATGATCCGGGGATAGGAGTCGCTCATGTATACGGCGATATAGGGGTAGCTCTTGTCGTCTCGCAGGATGATGTTATACCTGGGCAGGTACTTCTTGATGAGGGTGGCCTCTAGGATCAGCGCGTCGACCTCGGTCTCGCACACCATCACGTCCAGGTCGGCGATCTCGCCGCGGAGCGCCTCGCCCTTGTAGTCTCCCGCAGCCGGCGCGCGGAAGTAGGAGCTGACGCGATTGGAGAGCTCCTTGGCCTTGCCCACATAGATGACCCGGCCGGCCTCGTTGGTGAAGACATAGACGCCGGGGCGGGCCGGCAGCGTGCAAAGCTTGTCCCTCAGCGCCTGCTTCACTTCGCCTTCGCCGCCCTGGCCTTCTTGCGCGCGGCCCGTCCGTCCAGCACCTCGCCAAGGAAGGTGCCGGTATAAGAACTCCTGGTGGCGGCCACCGCCTCGGGAGTCCCGGTCGCCACCAGCTCCCCTCCCTTGTCCCCTCCCTCCGGGCCTAGGTCCACTATGTGGTCGGCCACCTTGATGACGTCCATGTTGTGCTCCACCACTATCACCGTATTGCCTCCCTCGACCAGCCGGTCCAGCACCTCGATCAGCTTCGAGATGTCGTCGAAGTGGAGCCCGGTGGTCGGCTCGTCCAGCAGGNNCGCTGGGCCTCGCCGCCGGAAAGGGTCGGCGCCGGCTGACCCAGGCGGATGTAGCCCAGGCCGACGTCGGAGAGTATCTGCAGCTGGCGCGCGATGGACGGGATGTTGGCGAACATCGCCATCGCCTCCTCCACCGTCATCTCCAGGACCTCGTGGATGTTCTTGCCCTTGAAGTGGATCTCCAGCGTTTCGCGGTTGTATCTCTTTCCCTTGCAGACGTCACACGAGATGTAGACATCGGGCAGGAAGTGCATCTCTATCTTCACCATGCCCTCGCCCTTGCAGGCCTCGCAGCGCCCTCCGGCGACGTTGAAGCTGAAGCGCCCCGGCTTGTAGCCGCGCACCTTCGCCTGGGGCGTGCTGGCGAACAGAGTGCGGACCCCGTCGAACACCTTGGTGTAGGTCGCCGGGTTGGAACGGGGCGTGCGTCCTATCGGCGACTGGTCGATGTTGACGACCTTGTCTATCTCCTCCACGCCGTCGATGCCCTTGTGCGCCCCTGGCGGCGTGCGGCTGGACGAGAGCCTGCGGCGCAGCCCGCGGTAGAGCACCTCGCTGACCAGCGTGCTCTTGCCCGAGCCGCTCACGCCGGTGACGCAGGTGAACAGGCCCAGGGGGAAGGCGACATCGATGTCCTTGAGGTTGTGCTCGGTCGCCCCGCGCACCACCAGGGCGCGCCCGGTCTGCGGCCTGCGGGCGTGCGGGATCGGTATCTCCAGCTCGCCCGACAGGTACTTGCCGGTTATGGACCGCTTGCTTGCGATGAGGTCGGCGACCGTCCCGGTCGCCACTATGTGCCCGCCGTGTATCCCGGCTCCTGGGCCGATATCGACGACGTAGTCAGCCGCCCTGATGGTGTCCTCGTCGTGCTCCACCACGATCACTGTGTTGCCCAGGTCCCGCAGCCGCTTGAGCGTCTCTATGAGCCTGTTGTTGTCGCGCTTGTGCAGCCCCACGCTGGGCTCGTCCAGGATGTAGAGGACGCCCACCAGCCCCGAGCCTATCTGGGTCGCGAGCCTTATCCTCTGCGACTCGCCACCGGCAAGCGTGCTGGCTTGCCTCGACAGCGTGAGGTAGTCGAGTCCCACGTCGATGAGGAACTGCAGCCGAGAGCGGACCTCCTTGAGCAGCCGCGCGGCGATCGTCTTCTGCCTGGCGTCAAGGCCGAGACTGGCGATGAAGTCCATCGCTCGCTCGACGGTCATGTCTGAGAGCTCGGCGATGTTGGCACCTCCCACCGTGACCGCCAGGCTTTCCGGGCGCAGCCGCGCGCCGTGGCACTCCGGGCAGGGCTTGAAGCTCATGAACATCCCGATGCGCCAGCGCGCGTAGTCGGACTCTGTCTCCCGGTAGCGGCGCTCCAGGGTTGGGATCACGCCCTCCCAGGTTGTGTAGTACGTCCTTTCGCGGTTGCGCGAGTCCCGGTGCCGGACCAGGATCTCGGCGTCTCCCGCGCCGTAGAGCACCACGTCCCTTGCGCGATCGTCGAGCTCCTCGAAGGGGACATCCAGCCGGAACCCATAGGTGGTGGCCAGCGCCTCCAGCATGCTGTAGAAATGAGTCTGGGTGGCGGCCTCCCAGGGCGCCACTGCGCCCTCGATAAGCGGGCGTCGTGGGTCGGGCACCACCAGTTGCGGGTCGATCTCCAGCCTGTGGCCGAGCCCCCCGCAGGTCTGGCAGGCGCCGTAGGGATTGTTGAACGAGAACATCCTGGGGGAGAGCTCCGGGAACGAGATCGCACAGTGCACGCAGGCGAACTCCTCCGAGAACAGGTCCCGGCGGTTGTCGGAGTCCTGCACGGCGACCATGCCTTCGCCCAGGTGGAGCGCGGCCTCCACCGACTCGGCCACCCGGCTCCGGGCTCCTTCTTTGAGCACCAGCCGGTCGACCACCGCCATGATCTCGTGCTTCTTGTTCTTGTCGAGCTCGATCTCCTCGGAGAGATCGTAGACATCGCCGTCGACCAGCACGCGCACGTACCCGCGATGCTGGAGGTTCTCGAACACAGCCGTGTGCTCCCCCTTGCGGCCGCGGACCAGCGGCGCCAGCACCATGATCTTCTTCCCCTCGCCCATCTCCATGACCAGGTCGGCTATCTGCTCGGGGGACTGCCTGGACACCGGGCGTCCGCACTTGTAGCAGTGCGGTTCGCCGATGCGCGCGTAGAGGACGCGCAGGTAGTCGTAGATCTCAGTCACCGTGCCGACGGTCGACCTGGGGTTGGAGGTCCCCGCCCTCTGGTCTATCGATATGGCGGGCGAGAGCCCCTCGATGAGGTCGACGTCCGGCTTGTCAAGCTGGCCCAGGAACTGCCGCGCGTACGAGGACAGGGACTCCACGTAGCGCCGCTGACCCTCCGCGTAGATGGTGTCGAAGGCGAGCGAAGATTTCCCCGACCCGCTGATGCCGGTCATCACGATCATCTTGTTGCGCGGGAGGTCGAGCTTCACGTCCTTGAGGTTGTGCTCGCGCGCCCCCCGTATCTTCAATATCTCGTCATTCGCCGCCAAGTAGTTCCTCGCTTATGTGTTTGATCTGGTCGCGGAGCCTTGCCGCCTCCTCGAAGCGCAGCTCCTCGGCCAGGAGCCTCATCTCTTCCTCCATGTTCAACAGCAGCCTCTGCAGTTCCTCGGGGGACATGCCGCGCGCCCTGTCCACCGGGTCCTCGGCCGCCTCGGCGCCCGCCGACATCGCGACCTCGAGGATGTCCCTGACCTCTTTCTGGATCGTCTGGGGGCTTATGCCGTGCTCATGATTGTAGGCCACCTGCCGCTCCCGCCGGCGGCGCGTCTCCTCTATCGCGCTCGCCATCGCCTCGGAAGTCTCCTGCGCGTAGAGTATCACGGTGCCACCCGCGTTCCGGCTGGCGCGTCCCATCGTCTGTATGAGGCTCCTCTCGCTCCTGAGGAACCCCTGCTTGTCGGCGTCCAGTATCGCCACCAGAGATACTTCCGGCAGATCCAGCCCCTCGCGCAGGAGGTTGATCCCCACCAGGACGTCGAAGACTCCGGCGCGCAGGTCACGCAGTATCTCCACTCGCTCGACCGTGCCTATCTCCGAGTGGAGGTACCTGGCCTTGATGCCCACCTCCGAGAGATACTCCGAGAGGGTCTCCGACATCTTCTTGGTCAGTGTGGTGACGAGCACCCTCTCGTTTTTCATCACCCGGTCCCGCACCTCCGAGAGCAGGTCGTCGACCTGCCCGTCGGCGGCCCGGATCTCCACCGCGGGGTCGACCAGCCCGGTCGGCCTGATCACCTGCCGCACCACATTGGAGCTCCTCTCGATCTCCCAGTCCGCGGGAGTCGCGCTGACGAAGACTATCTCGCCCACCTTTTCCAGAAACTCGTCGCGTGAAAGAGGCCGGTTGTCCAGAGCGGACGGAAGCCGGAACCCGTGCTCAACCAGCGTCTCCTTGCGCGAGCGGTCCCCGTGCAGCATGCCCGAGAGTTGAGGCACCGTGATGTGGGATTCGTCGATGAAAGTCAGCATGCCCTCGGGGAAGAAGTCGATGAGCGTATAGGGCGGCTCTCCCGCCTCCCTCCCCGCGAGGTGACGCGAGTAGTTCTCGATGCCGCTCGTGAANNGCGCAGCATCTCCAGGTCGTACATGGTGCGCATCCTCAGCCTCTGTTCCTCCAGTAGCTTGTCGCGCGTCCCCAGCCACTCCAGGCGCTCCTGCAGTTCCTCCTCGATACCCTTGATCGCCGCATCCAGCTGGTTCGAGGGTGTGAGGAAGTGGGTGGCCGGCCATATGACAGTACGGTCGAGGTCCGCCAGAACCTCGCCCGTCAGCGGGTCGACCTTGGTTACCCTCTCTACGGTATCCCCGAAGAAGTCCACCCTCACGGCCGCCTCCTCCCAGTAGGCCGGGTATATGTCGATCACGTCTCCACGGACCCTGAACTTCCCCCTGTCGGGGGCGAGGTCGTTCCGCTCGTAGTGGATGTC
>PMJJ01000053.1:15739-15922 GCA_003157385.1 Actinomycetota bacterium
TGGTAGTAGTCGTAGTAGCTGACGAAATACTCCACTGCGTTCCGGGGAAAGAACTCCTTGAACTCGGCGTAGAGCTGCGCCGCCAGCGTCTTGTTGGGCGCCAGCACCAGGGTCGGGCGCTGCACGGCCTCGATGACGCTGGCCATCGTGAAGGTCTTCCCCGAGCCGGTCACGCCCAGCAGC
>PMJJ01000041.1 GCA_003157385.1 Actinomycetota bacterium
GGTCAGCAGTCATCTTTGATTTTTCTTATTATTGTTGGGGGAAGTCCCGACGGGGGCGGGGTAAGCCTTTTGCGAGCGATTCGCAGCGTCTCGGGGAGATAGAGAGTCTGCTGATATCAGAGACGCGAGGACCAGCGAGCAAAAGGTTTACTCCCCCACATCCCCATTCACGCCTCCGGTAGGGTGCCAGTGGCCTCGTCGATGGCCGACTGGAGCTCGCTCTTCTTCGCCGCTGCTTTCTTGCCGGCCTTCTTAGCAGCTTTCTTGGCGGCTGGCTTGCGGGCGGGCTTGCCGGCGCCACTTTTGCGGCTCTCGACCAGCTCCCGCAGGTCCTCCATCGAGAGTCCGCAGGCGCGCTCGAGGAACATGCCGATCGCCGCGAGGGACAGGCGCTCGGGCCCGTAGAGGATCGCCTCCATGCGCGGGACGTAGGAGTAGGCGAGCGGCGTTGTCGAGAGCAGCAGGCCGCTCAGCTCTCTGCCGACGGGGTGGCCGTTCCCTACCACCAGCTCGGCGTTGCCGCGGCCCACGACCATCGCGAACCCATTGGCGTTTATCTTGAGCTCGCAGGACTGGGGCTGCTGGAACTGGTAGGTGCGGCTGATCATCTTTATCATGCCGTTGCGGGGGGCTGGCACCTTGCGGCCCCTCACCCTGCAGATCAGATCGTCGCCCTCCGACACCTCGCAGGACGTCCAGCAATCTTCTTCCTCGAAGTCGACCTGCGCGATGAACTTCGGGAAGTTGTAGAGGTCGACGCCGCCGCGCAGCGCGATCTCGGTGGTGACCGGCAGCCTCAGGATGAAACTGTCGAAGCTGCCGCGGACAGCCTGCCTGGCGAAGTTGTAGCAGGGGATCTGCATGAAGTCCGGGCTGTTCAAGGCCACGCCTATCGAGAACTCGTTGTAGGGCCCCAGGTCCGTGTCCTTGTACTCGAGGGCCGTCAGCATCAGCGCCCCGATGCCGGGAAGGACCTGCGCGGGCACGAACCGTGGGTCGGGAAGGATCCGGCGGAGGGCCATCAGGTTCGCCGGCATGATCAAGGTGAAGCTCGCGGCGCCCCGGTAGAACGTCGGACTCTTCACCATCCTGTCGCCGATGTACGCCTCGAACTGCTCCACCCCAGCGAAGAAATCGTATCCCATGCCGGTCACCCCCGTTGCCGTCGTTACAGTAAGACAGGGAATACCACCGGGCGGAGCGCAAGTCAACCGACGCCCCGCATCTCGGTTCTTTTAACACACTTTTAACACGGATAGAGTCGCGGATAACGGGGCGAGACCGTTATTATTTTACGAGAAAGCGGAGAACCGTCCATCCCAGAAACAGGAGGAAGACATGAAACGAACGGTCATTGTCTTCAGCATCGTGCTGGTGGCGGCGATGCTTCTGTTGACCGCCGCGGTGGCCCTGGGCCAGGTGCTACCCAGGCGCACGGCCCCGACAGGCGCGCTCACAACCCCGCGTAGTACGATAACGGCGCCGACAGGAACGGCCCCCACGGCGAGGCAGCAGCAGCGAGCCCAGCTCATCACCGAGCACATCGAGACGATCATCGCCAGGTTCAACAACAACAAGGACCGGCACGTCGCAGCGTACCAGGCGGTCACGGCTAAGGTGACCGAGATCGTGAGCACGATGTCGGCCAAGGGCTACGACACCAGCAAGCTCTCAGCCGACCTCTCGGCCTGGAACCAGATGATAGTCAAGGCGGGCCAGGACTATGCGGCGTTCATCGCCGCCCTGCAGAACGCGGAGCAGTATGCGCCGTATACCTCGCAGGGGCAGTTCCTCGGCGCCATCCAGCAGGCGCGCGCTCAGCTGGTGGTCTACAGGCAGGACGCGCTCGATGCGCGGCACGAGTACCAGACGGTCATCAGGCCTGACGTCCAGGCGCTGGCGACCCAGACCCCGGTGGCACCATCCTCGACACCGACTTCCACACCGTGAAGGGAGGGCTCAGCATGACAAGCGGAAAAAGAGCGATGCTCGTGACACTGGTCATCATCGCGCTGCTGGCGGCGGCCCTCCTGGTCGCGTCCTGCGGCTCCGGGGGCGGCACGTCGGGCAGCACCGGCACCACGCCGACCCTGACCAAGAACGCCCAGATAAACGAGTACCTGAACCAGCTCGACCAGCAAATGAACTCGGTGAACGAGAACGACCTGAACGACAGCCAGCTCAACAATCAGAGCCTGGGGCTGTAGCGCCGGCGCCCCCGCGACATGTAGAAACAAGGAAGCCGGGACTCGAGTCCCGGCTTCCGTCATGTCCGCTATCGGCTACTTCACGGAGTCGTGAAGGCCAGCTTGTAGACCACGTAGAGGTTGAATATCGGGATGATGTAGAGGATCCCCCAGAACCTCTCGAAGCCGAACCTCTCCGCCAGGTCCATGAAGATCATCAGCAACATCACCAGCGTGACAATCCCGCAACAGAAACTGAATATCAGCATGACGATGAACCAGGTGTTGTCCTTGTCGTCCATCTGGCAGAGCAGCCAGTAGTTCAGGAAGGGGATGAAGGCGAACCAGCCGTTGGGAACGCCGAGCCTCTCCGCCATCTTCATTATGCAGTACGCGGTCCAGATGTAGATCGCCAGCCCCAGCAATATCACGATCACGTACACTGCGACGAATGCGCCCATTCCACTGGACGCGGTGGGGACGACTGCTGCACCCATACCCATCTCCTTCCTCTCATCCTCCAAGCCTTAACAGACTATATAGGAATATCGGCCGGCATGCACACCCTCACGAGGGGATAATCCGTGCAGGTTGCGATAAAATCTAGATGACATCTCGTGTAACGCAACGATGCCTGGAGCGGCAGCGTGGTGGAAGAAGAGCAATACGGCCTTTACCGTTACCGATGGGTGGTGCTCGGGGCCTTCATGGTGATCGGAGCGCTCACCCAGTTGATGTGGCTGAACTACGCGTCCATCACGTCGACGACCGGGGCAGGGGCAAGCCACCTGGTCGGCGTCGCGGACATAATGCACGTGAGCACCTTCAAGATCACCCAGCTCGCCAACGTGATCACCTTGCTCTACATCCCGATCTCCATTCCCGCCGGCATAGTCATCGACCGTAAGGGGTTCCGCTACGCGGTCATGATCGGGGCGGTGTTCACCGCGGCGTTCTCCTTCCTGAGATTGTTCACCGGCAACTACGCTCTGGTGTTTATCGGCATGATCGGGATAGGCATCGGGCAACCGTTCGTCCTCAACGCCATAACCAAGATGGTGGCCGCCTGGTTCCCCACCGATGAATCGGCGCTGGCAACCGGCATCGCGACGCTATCGCTTTTCCTGGGCATGATAATAGCGCTGGCGCTGACCCCCGAACTACTGAAGGTCTTCGGCGACAATATGACCGGGCTGCGCTGGTTGATCCTGGCCTACAGCATCGTCGCCACCGGCGGCGCGGTATTGTTCTGGATGTTCGCCAAGGCGAAGCCGCCCAAGCCGCCCAAGCGGACCGAGCAGGAGCTGCAGGAGGAAGGTGCCGCCATCAACTGGGCGAGCTTTAGGAAGATCTTCAAGCTCTACGACTTCAAGCTGCTGTGCACCATCATGTTCATCGGCAACGGGGCGATCGTCGGCATATTCCAGCTCATCGACCAGATACTGAAGCCCAAGCAAATCAGCTCGACCACGTCGGGTCTCATCGGCGCGGTGATGGTGATAGCCGGCGTCATCGGCTGCGTGGTCCTGCCGTCGCTGTCGGACAAGTTCCGCAGGCGGAAGCCGTTCATCGTGTTGTCGGCGCTGGTGGGGATCCCGACGATGTTCCTCCTCGCGCAGCTTTCGAGCGTCGCCCAGATATACATCGTGTCCGTGGTCACGGGCTTTTTCCTCTTCGCCGCCTACCCGCTGGTGCTGACGATGACCGAGGAGACAACGGGCCACGGTCTGACCGGAACCGCCACCTCCATCCTCTTGCTGCTGGGGAACCTGGGAGGGGTGGTGATCACGCTGGTCATGGAGGGGCTCAAGACCGCCACCGGCGGGGCGAACAACAGCTTCTACTGGTCGATGATCTTCCTGGTGCTGCTTTTCGTGGTGGCCCTGGTGTGCTCGCTCCTGCTGCGCGAGAAGAACGCCCGGTTCGGCAACGATGTAGACGCCAGTGCCAGCGGCGGTTCCGCGGGCTCAGGCACGCTCGGTCAATCGGGGTAGGCGCCGATCGTATCGGTTCCCGACCCCCGATCGTTCCAGTACATTGAGCGCTCAACCATTATCGACTTGCCGGCGGTCTTGCTGAGGACCATCACTGAGGCCCGGCTCTCCGGCAGCTTCGCCTCCATGTTGTGTGACTTGCGGGACTTCGCTGTCAACTCCCTCTCCTCCCGCCGGCTCCCGCCTCGCATCCCGCCCCGCGGGACGCTGGCGCATCACTTGATTATTGATAAAATGACAGGCAGAACTGGTACGGGCGGTGCAACGGGAGGTTGCAGATGAGAAACAGGACTCTGATCACACTGGTCGCGGTGGCCGTCGTGGCCCTGGCGGTCATCGTCGTCGCGGGCTGCGGGACCAGCACCGTTCAGTCCCAGGCGCAGGCGCAGATCGCCTCCGCTAAAGCGGCGCTCGCGTCCGCCAGCACGGCAGGAGTGCAGGTCCCCGCCAGCGAGCAGAAGAATCTCAGCGACGCCGAGACCGCTCTGAAGAAAGACTCGGTGCAGGCGCTCATCCTGGCAGTCACGGCCAGGGCCAATATCCAGAACGACGTCCAGGACGCGTTCAACAACGCCAAGAGCACCTACGACACCGCGGTCGGCGCGGCCAACACGACCATCTCCAAGGCACCCGCGGGAACGAACCTGACCCAGGCCAAACAGTCGCTGGCCAACGCCAACGCCAGGTCCAAGTCGGCCAAGACTATCGCCGACTGGTACAACCCCACTGACGGTCCGATCTACTGGGCCAATCTGGCGGCTGCCCAGGCGACCGCGGCTGCCCTCGCGCAGGCGGGTGCCCAGGCCAGCGCGCAGGAGCTCCAGAGGGTCCAGCAGGGCGCGACCCAGATGCTGAGCCAGATGAACCAGTACCTGGTCTCCAAGGGCGCCAACCCCGCGGACTACAAGGTCGGCATCTCGAAGATCAGCACGGACGCCACCTGGGCGACCGGCGTGGCGACGCCGGTCGTTTCCGCGCCGGGCAGCCAGTCGATAGCGTTCCTGTTCCATTACGAGAACGGCGCGTGGGCCCTCAAGGCGGCGCCCTCGTGGACCAAGGGACAGTTCGGCGCTCCGGCCGACATGCTGCCATAGACGATTCCAGCAGAAAGCGGAAAGCCCCCGGAGATCGGGGGCTTTCTTTTTGTGCTACGGCGCCATAGCGCAGTACTGGGGTATATTTATCAGGCGATGGTGGGCACGGATCGTCCGGGGGGAGACAAATGGATCGGGAGCATCGCAGGACCATGGCCCTGACCGGGGTGCCGGGTAACAGGACGGGGGAAGCCCTCAACCGCGGGCTCGAGCCCGTCGACGACGCCATGCACCGGCCGGGTGGTCCCCTGCCTTACGAGTGGTGGTACTTCGACGCCTCCTTCGACAACGGCTACTCGGCGGTCGCGATCGTCTGGCCGATGAACTACTCCAAGCCCTGGCGGCGCCAGTGCACGGTGCAGCTCTCCATCTACACTCCCGAGGGCGAGACCCGCAAGCACTACATCTTTCCACCCAGGCGCCTGTTCGGCGCCTCACGCGACACCTGCGACGTGCGCGTCGGCGACTCGTTCATGAATGGGGCTTACCCCCGCTATGAGATCTCGCTGGAGGCGGAGGGCGACAGGGTTGACCTGGTGTTCGATTCCGAAGTGCCCGGCTGGAAGCCCGGGACCGGCGCCAACCTGGTGCCGTTCCCCAGGCTCAAGACGATGGGCTGGCTGGTCCCGGTCCCACGCGCGAAGGTCAGCGGGACGCTCACGATGGGAGACCGTACGGTCGAGGTCGAGGGACACGGTTACCACGATCACAACTGGGGACAGGCGCCCATCTTCCACGTGGTCGACAACTGGCACTGGGGCCACATCGTCGCCGGCGACCTGGGGCTGACCTGGGCCGACATCACGTTGAACAGGAGCCTCGCCTACCAGCGCGCTTTCATGTTCCTTCTCTCCAGGGCGGGCCGCCTGGTCTACGAGTCGTCCAATATCCTCACCGCTTATGCAGAGTGGCACGACGAGCCCGCTTTCCTTCACCCCTACCCGGGCCTGGTAACGGTATCGTTCGGGGAGGACGGCGCACCGGCTCGCGGCGAGTTCTCGATGCGGGTTCGCGAGGTCATCGAGACGCAGGACCTTCTGGAGATGGTGGGCATTCCCGGCCTGCTGTCGAGGATGGTCCACCGCACGTTCTCGAAGCCATACTATTTCAGATGGCTCTCCAGCTTCGAGGGCTCCCTGGTCGTGGAGGGCGAGAATATCGACCTCGACGGCGAGACCATCCACGAGCAGATGCTCTTCCGCGGCAGGCGCCCCCGCGACATGATGTAGGTTCCACTTTCCTTTCTACTCCGCTCGGGTCACGCCGCCTGTATAATCAACAATCATGAGCACTGAGATCCATTACAGATGCCTCCACCCCTGCGCCACCGCGGCGGAGATCGCCGCGCGGAAAACGGGCGGAAGGTCGGACGAATGATAGCGCCTTCGACCAGGCCGGGAGCAATAGTCATAGGTGCCAGCTCCGGCATCGGCCGGGAGCTTGCCATACTCCTCGCACGCAAAGGTTACAACGTCGCGGTGGCGGCGCGCCGCATCGACCTGCTCGAGGAACTTTCCCGCAACGTGCCCGGAATCGAACGCGCGCGCGCCGTGGACGTAAGCGAACCGGAGCAGGCGATCTCCATCCTGCGCTCGCTGCTGGCCGACCTGGACAGTGTAGATCTGGTCGTGATCAGCGCCGGCACGGGCTTCCTGAACCCGGAGCTCGACTGGGAAAAGGAGGCAAAGACCATCGACGTGAACGTCACCGGCTTCGCCGCCGTGGCTGGTGAAGCCATGGGGCACTTCCTCGAAGTGGGGCGCGGGCACCTGGTCGGGATAACCTCCATTGCCGCGCTGCGCGGCGGGCGCCTCACCCCAGCATACAACGCCTCCAAAGCGTTCGAGTCCAGCTACCTGGGCGCCCTTCGCCTCAAGGCGATTCGCGCCGGCGTCGCGGTGACTGTCACCGAGATCCAGCCGGGCCTGGTCGACACAGCCATGGCACAGGGAGAGAACCTGTTCTGGCTGGCTTCCCCCGAGAAAGCGGCCAGGCAGATCATGCGTGCCATCGAGAGAAAGAAGAAGCGCGCCTACGTCACCAGGCGCTGGCGGCTCATCGCATGGTTCTTCAAGTTGGCCCCGGACCGCCTGGTTGCTGGAAAGTAAACATCGGAGAAAATCAGGCACGTGCCATCTCCACCGAGGTGACGTTTAGAGAACGCTGGATAGTATACTTCTGCTGTCGACTGTCCGGCCGATCCGCGGCCGGGGTGGCGAAAGGAGTAATGATGAGGAAAGTCGTAGTGCTGGCGTGCATCTTCTCGATTCTCGTCGCGGCTCTGGCGTTGGTCGGGTGCGGGAGCGGCAGCGGAACCAGCAGTTCCGGAACTCCCGAAAAAGTCGCTCAGACATTCTGGAAAGCGGCGATGACGGGGGACGGGGCCGCCAGTTGGGCCCTGCTGTCGAAAAGCATCCAGACCCGCTTCAAGAACAAGGACGCCTGGGCGAAGTCGGGTGTCACCAACACCCTTGGAAGCGGCACGATCGAGGTCGGCAAGGCAAAGATCACCGGCGATACGGCCACAGTCACGATCAAGGTGATGATGGGCGGCACGGTGGTTACCACCGAAGAGGTATCGCTGATGAAGGAAGGCGGAGCCTGGAAGATCGAGATGCCTTAGGAAGTCTGATCTTCTGCTTACCTGAGGCCTGTCGATTTGGCTTTGAGGGAGGCACATGGCGAACATTGAGGAATGCTTTAGTTCCGGTCATGAAATAGGCAAGCAATGGACGGGACAAAGGAAGTCGCGGTGAAGAAGACAGCGGTAGTGCTCGTAGTGTCTCTGGTTTCTCTCTGCCTGGCAGTTATCGGCTGCGGCAAGGGAGCAACAACGCAGAAGGGCACGGCGGCCAACAGCTCTTCTCAGAATAAGACGGCCGGCTCCACCTGGGTGAACATTGTGGGAGGGGTGTCGAGCTCCAATATCTACTCCCTTGCCTATGACTCCGCACGCAACGTGCTCTACGCGGGGACGGGCGGCAACGGGGTCTTGAAATACGATGGTACCTCCTGGGTCAACACCGGTGGAGGGGTG
>PMJJ01000039.1 GCA_003157385.1 Actinomycetota bacterium
TTCCTCACCGATGCGGCAAACAGGCCACTTCGCACCTATTCGGGCGGTATGCGCCGTCGCCTGGACGTGGCCGCGGCGCTGGTCGCGCGGCCTCCGGTCCTGTTACTGGATGAGCCGACCACGGGGCTCGACATCCAGAGCCGGGCGGAGCTCTGGGAAGTTATACGCGAGCTGGTGCTCGAGGGGTCCACCGTCCTGCTGACCACCCAGTACCTGGAGGAGGCCGACCGCCTGGCCGACCGGATCGCGGTCGTCGATGAGGGGCTGGTTGTGGCAAACGATACGGCCGCCGCCCTAAAGGCGCGCCTCGGCAACACCACGATCGAGATCGAGATGGAAAACGAGGAGACGGCCGCCAGGGCACACGCTCTGCTCGAGGACCTTTTCGACAACCATACGGAGCGGCACGGAACAAAGGTAATGGTGCTCTCAGAGGAGGGGCCGACCGCGCTGGTGGAGCTCCTTCACGCACTCGACCAGCACTCACTGAAGCCGGCGAACCTTGCCGTCCGCGAGCCGACCCTGGACGACGCCTTTCTCGCGCTGACCGGCAGTGCTCCGGAGGGTGCGCCGGACTCACACGTAGGAGGTGGCGCATGACTGAGGCAAACGCCACCGCCTACACACCGGAATCGTTCCGGCACCGCATACCAGTGGTCGGCGCCTTCCACGACACCATCGCGATCACCAAGAGAAACATCATCTCGCTGCGGCGTAACCCCAGGTTCTTCATGTTCACGATGGTCCAGCCGGTCATTTTCGTCATCCTGTTCCGGTACGTGTTCGGCGGCGCCCTGGCCAGTACTCTCGGCGGCGTGCCTTACGTCGACTACCTGATGCCGGGCATCTTCGCCCAGACCGTCACTTTCGGCGCGATAACCACCGGCATCAGCATGGCGACGGACGTGCAGAGCGGAGTCCTGGAGCGGTTCCGCTCGCTTCCCATGGCGCGGTCGGGCGTCCTGACCGGGCGCACCACCGCGGACCTGATGCGCAATATCCTGGTGATCATACTGATCTCGGGCGTGGGCTTCGCGGTCGGGTTCAGGATACATACAAACTGGGCCATGTTCTTCTGCGCGCTGCTGCTCGTCCTCTTCTGGGCGTACGCGCTCTCGTGGGTGTTCTCGCTGGTCGGGCTGGCGCTGAAAGATCCCGAGACGACGCAGGCGGCATCCTTCCCGATCATCGCCCCACTGGTGTTCGCGTCGTCGGCGTTCGTCCCGGTCAGCACCATGCCTTCCTGGCTGCAGGGGTGGGCCACCTATCAGCCGGTGTCGGTCACTGTGTCAGCGGCACGCGCCCTCTGCCTGGGAGGCCCTACGGCCTCTTTCCTGCTGCAGTCACTGGCCTGGTGCACTGGGATCATCCTGGTGTGCGCGCCACTCGCCGTGAGGGTATACCGCCGCGCGGTCTAGCCGCGCGACGTTGAACCTGTCCGGGGCTTCAGAACGGCCTCGACTCATCCTTCTGCCAGTCCGCGAACGACTTGTGGCCGCCAAGAATCGAGTTGAGGACGTCAGTAAACCTGGGGACGCACAGTCCCCGCATGAAAGTGGCGAAGCGCACCGAGAAGCTGGGTATGCATATCTCGGCCTTGTTCTTCCTCACCGCCGCCACGATCGCGTCCGCGACCTTGTCCGGCTCCTGCCACCTGGTGATGAACGGGACGCGTGAGCCCTGAAACATCCCGGTGTTCACGTAGCCGGGGTTCACGATGGTGAACCGCACGCCGCTGCTCCTGAGCTCGGGCCTGATGGTGTCGGTAATGCCGATGGCCGCGAACTTGGTGGCGCAGTAGCCTCCCAGTCGAGCCACCCCGATCTTGCCGGCCGACGAGCACATGTTGACGACGTGCCCCGAGCGACGCGACACCATGGCAGGGACGAACGCCTGCATCATCCAGACCATGCCGTAGTAGTTGACCTCGGTCATGCGACGCACCGCGTGCTCCGAGAGGTCGAGTACCTCGGCGCACTCCGTGACTCCGGCGTTGTTGACGAGGATATCCACCGGTCCCAGGTCCCCTGCCAGCGCGAAGCACGCGTCCCTGTCGGAGACGTCCAGCACGCGGGCTCTAACGTCCAGCCCATCCGCTCTCATCTCCTCGACGGCGAGCTCCAGCGAGGTCGCATCTACGTCGGTGACGACCACGTTCGCGCCTGTGCGTCCGAAGCGCTCCGCCTGAGCCCTGCCCATGCCGCGCGCCGCGCCTGTGATCAGTACAGTCCTACCCGCGGGTTCCATCGCCCACCCCTCCCCTGAGCCTGGGTAGCTTCGCGCACCAAGTCTAGAATGCGCCCTGATGCCGGTCAACCAGAGGCTCGCGCGCCGCATGCTACAATTCAACGGAGGGACGCAACAGGACACTGCCCGGCGATAAACAACGATGACCAGGAAGGTCGGCCCGGCTCAGGGAGGACGGATATGAAGAATGAAGCGGAGTTTCTGGCGAAGTATCACCAGGCTGTCGTGCTCGCCAACAAGGACCAGATCGAGAAGATGAAGCCGAAGATCGCCTCGCTGTGGGTGAACGAATGGATGGCCCAGGTGGGCGACAGTATCACCGACCCCGAGGAGTTCCGCTCCACGTTCGAGTCTTTCCTCACCGACGAGCTGGGCTTCGCGGACGACAGCAAGGTCTCTATCGCGGGCGACGAGCTCGTGATCGACGTCGGAGGCTGCGCGATCTGTCCCGGCAACGACCTCCTGCGCAAGGCGGGCGAGCCGACGCTGTGCCCGATCACCCCCACCGGGCTGATGGCGATCTCACGCGTTATGGGCAAGAAAGCCACGCTTGAGGGCGTCGACAAGGAAGGCAAGCCCGTCGGCTGGTGCCAGATCAAGTACAAGCTCGCCGAGAAGTAACCGCACGCGGAGAAGATAGCCAAGCTCTACGGCGGAGAGGTCAGGGCCCACAACGACAATGGCCCCTGCTTCGAGTTCACGCTGCGGGACTGGCCGCCGGGGCCTCCAGGCTCGTAGCGCCGGGGTCCCTACGCCGCACTAACGCGCAACCTCACCGTCCGTACCGGCGTCTCGACGGCTTTGCACGGTCAGGCAACAGTCCAGGGACCACATGCTTACCGCCAGGGTCCCCTCCCCGGGCGCAAGCGCCGTCACTTCTGTTGCGTTTTGTTGCTTTTGTTGCTCCTGTTGCAGAAAATGGCATTTTGTTGTATTTTAGTCAGTGCTCGTTACGGTAGTATTCGCAGTTCATATTGAAAACTAGCGAAGGTTGACCGCCGGGTCCCATCGGACCCGGATTTTGTTACATCGGAGGAAGTGCCATAAACTCGATGCGACCCCGACTCATATCGGTCATCTCGGTCCTGATAGTCCTTGCTGTCGCCCTCGGCATGGCCCCTCTAGGCATGGCCCAGACGCTCGAAGAGAAGAAGACCCAGGCCCAGCAGGAGGTCACCCAGCAGGAGCAGAGGCTCGAGGCCACGGTCGAAAAATACAAGTTCGAGACCGATAAGCTGGCCCACACCAGCGCCCAGATCGATGAGAACAAGATCCAGCTGACAGAGGCCGAGCGCGAGCTGGCCGTCCGCCAGGCCACCCTGGCCAAGAGGATCAGGGCGATGTACGTCTCCCGGCCCACCAGGTTCATCGACGTGGTGGTGAGTTCCCGGAACTTCGACCAGTTTGTGGTGGGACTGGATCTGCTCAAGCGGGTCGGGCGCAACGACGCCCTGCTGGTCGCTTCGGTCAAGAACACCAAGGCGAAGCTGGAGACGGCCAGGCAGAACCTGCAGGAGCTCAAAGACGAGCAGGTAGCCGCCACCAACGAGGTAGCTTCACTCAAGGCCACCGTCGAATCACAATTGAGTCAGGCAAAGGGGAAACTGGCAGCCGCGGAAGAAGAGATCCGCGCGGCCATGGCGCGTGCGGCCGAAGAAGCCTCTGCCGCCGCCGGGGCTTATACCAGCAATTACTCTTACGCGATTTCTACAGCAGGTCCGCCCGGCACGCCTCACCCCGAAGTAGTGGGTGTCGCCATGGCGCAGCTGGGCAAACCGTACGTCTGGGGGGCGACGGGGCCGAACTCCTTCGACTGCTCCGGGCTCACCTCCTATTGCTACCGCGTCGGCGCCGGGATGATAATCCCCCGCGACTCCTACGGCCAGGAAGGGCTCCCGCGGGTAGGCGTGGCGGAGATGCAGGCGGGCGACATCATCGGGTTCTACGGATGGAGCCACGTTGGTCTCTACGCCGGCAACAACCAGTACGTCCAAGCTCCCCACACAGGGGACGTCGTCAAGGTATCGAACCTCTCCGGGACGAGCTTTGCCGGAGTGGTCAGGCCCTAGCTTCGAACTCTGCCTCGCTTCCGCTGTTACTGTTCCTGTTTCTCATCGCCAACCCCTCACCGTGACCCCGCACGTTTCTTCGTAGCCCCGTAGTGCCGACTGCTTTGCAGTGAAAGCGGACATCAAACAGCGAAGGGCTTGTGCCGGCCCAGACTGATACCGGGCTTCGCGGTTTTAACAGAAAACGCGAACCTGCTTCGACTCACCTTAACGCGCCTCATCGACAATCCCTTTATAAGCGACGGTCCGTGACCCGGGCCGAAATGGCCCGGGCCGGGCCGGCCAACAGCGAGGCAGGCGGCTCCGCCCCTCGAGAAAGGAAAGCGCGATGAGAGCAACGGGAAGCAGGTTCAAGCGGGCGCGGCTCCTCTGCTGCGTACTGGTGGCATTGGGGCTGGTGACCGTGGGGCTTGCTTCCTGCGGCTCGAGCGCTACGTCCAGCAAGTCCACGAACAACAACTCCGTGAAGACTCCTCCCGGCGTCAGTCAGACTCAGGCGGCAACCACAACCCCGGCGTCTGCAACATCCCCAACTGCATCCGGCGACACTACGCAAAGCACGGCAAGCACACAGTCGCAGGTAAAGACGCCATCCAACGCCGCGGACCTCGTCGGGGGGCGCTTCACGGTAGTCAACGCAACCAGACCCAGCACCAACAAGAGCGCGATATCCTCAAGCGCGCGTGAGGTCCCCGGAGACTACCTCGAGATCGAGCTGACCATCTTCAACACCGGGTCAACCGGAGACCTGGTGGACCTGTCCGAATACTCCTTCAGGCTGCTTAGCACGGGCATCGCCGCCGACACCTACACGGATTACTACGGCACGACCGGCACTTACGGGGCGTACGTCACCACCAACGAGATATCCGGCTCGCTCTTGAGTTACTCGGACCTGAGCGCGGTGACCTACAAGGTCAAGGTCGGCGAGACCATCAGCAAGGTCTTCCTGTTCTACGACCTTAACCCGCTCACTGACGCGAAGAACGCCGGCGTCACCAAAGACAATACACAGCTGATCATCTATAAGGCGAGCGGCACCGATTACGGCACCAAGGTGACGATACCGCTTGCCGGCTACCCGGACTGAGAGGCGGTTCGAGCCATGAGGTCTTTCCACAGAGGATTCAGGAGCTTCAGGCGCAACTACGCGCGCAACATCGTCGTGGTTGTGCTGCTGTTCGTGTGCCTCACCTTCTCGATGTCCATGCTCGCGGTCAAGCTCGCCGCGGACAACCAGGTCAACACCATCAAGCAGGAGGTGGGCAACTACGGCGAGATCGAGATCAGCTCGGCCTACCAGTTGAAGCAGTTCCAGGCCGAGCGGACCAAGACGGCGGCCGAGCGGCAGGCCGAGGCCCGCAGCATGAGCACTGCGCAGGAGCAGGCCAACCGCGTCGCGGACCTGGTGCCCGAGACACTCACCGACCAGTTCGCCAAGGACAACTACGTCAAGACGTACGACAAGGTCCTTCAGACCAACGTCACCCTGAGTGATATAACCAACACCAGCATCCAGCAGCTCTTCCAGATCCGCCAGGGCGATAGCGGCGGGCCCGGCGGCACCAGCAGCAACACCAACAGCTTCACTTTCGCGGGCAACACCGACGGGTCCGCGGCCTCGGACTTCACCACCGGGGCCAAGAAGCTTGTTTCCGGCAAGCAGTTCACCTACAGTGACTACCAGAACGCCAACCCGGTGGTGGTGATCGAGAAGAACCTGGCCTCGGACAACAAGCTCACTGTCGGCGACACCATCGAGGCCCAAATATCCGGCGGGTCGGGCTCGCAGTCATACGTACAGCTCAAGGTCATCGGGATCTACGAGACGGTGCAGGCCCAGACCCAGAGTGGCAGCAGCAGCGGCGGCGGCGGCGGCGGATCGTCGCAGAGCTTCAACCCTACGGGGAACACCTTCTATGCGCCGCTCTCCGTGGTCCAGAAGCTCAACGCGACCCCGGGGTACGTGCAGCTCGGTTCCTACTACTTCGATTCGGTCGACGACACCGCCGCGCTCAAGGTCACCTTCAAGAAAGAGACGGTGACAACGAGCAGCAAATACCAGTTCGCCACCGACCTCTCCGACTACCAGACCATCGCCGACCCGCTCCTCAAGGCCCGCAACACCTCGATGATCGGCCTGGCCGGAGCGCTTGGCGCCTGCGCGCTCATCATCCTGCTCGCTATGGTCATCATCATCAGCGGAAGGACCCGCGAGCTGGGGATACTCAAGGCCATCGGCTCGACCGACAGGCAGGTCATCTCGCAGTTCGCCTTCGAGGTGGTATGCATCTGCCTGGTCGCGATCATCCTGGCGATGGGAGCCACGGCACTGATCGGGCAGAGCCTGGGCAACTGGATCCTGCCCAAGACCACCAAGACCGCTACCACCCAGACCCAGACACAGGCGCAGGGCGGGCCTCCAGGCATGACCGGCGGGCCGGGCACCCAGAACAAGCTCTATAAAGAGGGCACGTCTTTCAATGCCGCCGCGTCGACCCAGAAAACGCAGGCCGCCAAGCTGAACGTGGTCTACCGCGGGCCCCTGTTCCTCTACGGGATACTGATCCTGCTGGGCTTGAGCCTCCTGGGCATGGCGATCCCGCTGGTATGGATAACCCGACTGCGGCCCGCGCGGGTCCTGAGCATGGAATGAGGTCATGAGATGACAGAGCAAGAGATACTGATCGTCGACGACGTCAGCAAGACCTTCCAGGTCAAGGCGGGAGAAGTGAAGGCCGTCGACCACGCGAGCTTTGCGGCCCGTCACGGCAGCGTGACCACGATCGTCGGGCCATCGGGCTCGGGAAAGACCACCCTGCTCTATGTCATCGGCTCCCTAGAGAAGCCGGAGTCGGGCAGGATCGAGGTCGCGGGCCGGGACATACTCGCTCCGGGGGCCGACCTCGTCTCCTACCGCAGGGAGAACATCGGCTTCGTCTTCCAGTTCTTCAACCTGGTTCCGACCCTTACGGCGCTCGAGAACGTGATGCTGCCGATGGACCTCGACGGCATCCCGCCGGCCGAGCAACGCAGGCGGGCGACTGAGCTGCTGGAGAAGATGGGCGTGGAGGGAAGGCTGCTGAAGGCGCATCCCAACAAGATGAGCGGGGGCGAGAACCAGCGCGTGGCGATCGCGCGCTCTCTGGCCAACGACCCGGACATCATCCTCGCGGACGAGCCGACCGGCAACCTGGACACGGCCACCGGACGGGTGGTTGTGGAGATCCTCACCGGGCTGGCGCGGAAGGAAGGCAAGTGCGTACTCATGGTCACCCACGACGAGAGCATCCTCGAGGTGTCGGACCGGGCCTTCCACATGACGGACGGGATCCTCGGCGAGATAGCGGCATAGGAGGTCGCAAAGTGAGATCGATCTGGAGTCGGTATGGACGGAACAGCAAGAGAGCCACCCTGGTGGCTGGCCTGGCGCTGGCGATCGTACTGACCGCGCTTCTCGCAGCGGGCTGCGGCAGTGGTGGATCGTCCGCCAGGACCACCTCCGCCACGGACAGCGAAGCCAGCCTGGGTGTGCCCATCTATCCTGGCGCAACAAAGACCGATGCCCAGTCGCAGGGGCAGGGCGGGCCATCACAGGGCTCAGCAAACGGATCGGCGCCGACCGCACCGCCGGCCAACGGCAGCGCCCCACAGATGCCGGCCAGCGGCAGCTTTCCCCAGATGCCCGATGGCAGCATGCCTCAGCCGCCCGCCAACGGGGCGGCCACCAACGTGCAGAACGGCGGGCCTGGGCAGATGACGGCGCTCTGGACAGCGGATTCCAGCGACAAAGTCATCTCGTGGTACAGGGCAAAGCTCTCCGGCAAGTCCGGGTTCGCCGAGACCAGCGCGCGGGCGACGTCCGGCACAACCAGTGACGCGGCTGGCAGGGTCTTCACATTCACCACAGGAGGCAAGACCAGGACGGTGATGGTGCGTGGCGACACCCAGAGCTCAAAGGGCGGGACTCTCATCATCATCGGCGACTCGATGCCCGGGCAGCCGGGCGCGAGCCAGGGGACGACGCAGTGACCCGGGCGGATGCATCGAGCCTGGTGCGATATTCAGAGAGGGGATGCAAGAGATGGATCGGATGCGAAGCGCACTGAGAAGACCAGACGTCTTCGACTGGCTCTCGTTCGCGCTGATAGCCACCGTGGTGGCCCTGGCGCTCTCCTGGTGGAGCAAGTTCCCGGTCCACATGGACACTGGCTATCACATGGCCGTCACCGCGGGCTACGCCAGGGCCGACGGCATCGCCCTGCACTCTTTCTGGGAGTTCGCCCCGGCGGGCAGGGCCCAGCTCTATCCACCGCTCCTTCACGTGATCATGTATGCCTTCACCAGGCTGGGCCTGTCAGCCACCACCACCGCCCGGCTGGTGACCTTCGTGGCCTTCCCCCTGCTGCTCCTCTCGGGCTGGTACGGGATGCGCAAGATGTTCTCGAGCCGGTCCGCGTTCTATACCGTGGTGCTGCTGGCCTCCTGCTACCTCTTGTTCTGGCACTCGGCTGTCGAGAGCGCCGCATCGCTGGTGCTGATCCTGACGCCGTTGATATTCGTGGCGGTCGACCGGAACAGGAAGGTCGCCGCAGCCATGCTGCTCGCTCTCGCGCTCTACAGCCACCTGACCCTGGGACACCTGGTCGCGTTCGCCCTGCTGATCTACGCGATATACCGGCGCGAGATGTTCAAGGAGATAGCCATCGTGCTGGTCGGCGCCTACCTCCTCTGGCTGCCGTGGGGGATCCAGATCCTCATGCACTACAAGTCCCTCAGCTTCGACCAGGGCGGCGCGGGTGGCATGACCGTGCACCTGCTCATCTGGGTGGTGGCATTGGCCGGCTTCGTCTACTGCTACTTCAAGAAGGAAAAATACTACCTGCTCCCCAGCTTCCTGCTGGGGCTGGTTCCCATGGTGTTCTTCTACCCGGACCGCTTCTGGAACGCGCACGTCTTCCTGCCGCTGGCCATGCTCGGCGGGGTGGCGCTTTCGGGCCTCCATGGCTACCTCGGCGACAAGGTCAGACTCGCTGTGAAAGACCGTAACGTGCGCCGCGTCTTTGTGACGGCCATGATGGCGGTTCCCGTCGTGCTCTTCCTGCTGGTCGACCCGGTATACGCGAGCGGCGGCGGAATGGGCGGCGGCCCGCCTGGCGGGACCAGGCAGGCGCTCCAGCAACAGGGCCTTCAGGCTGCGGCGCAGCCGGGCACGACGCAGCAGCAGTTGCCCGCCCAGCCTCCGACGGGCGCGCCTCCCTCCGGAGGGGCTCCTCCCGCTCTCCCTCAAGGCGCAGGCGGGCAAGCAGCCACTGGAATGCAAGGCGGACCGCCTGCCCTCGGGGGCGCGGCACCCGGTCAGGGCGGACCCGGTGGGAGCTCAGGCCTGCACTCTACCAAGACCACGATCGCGAGCCTCATTGGAAGCAGCGGCGCGGGTCAACAGTCCCTCGGCGGCTCCTCCCTGATCAGCGCCGATGTCCTGGCCCTGTCAGAGTTCATCGAGAAGAACAGCACGCGCGATGAGATCATCTCGGTTCAGGACGGCAGCCTCGGCAACCTGCTCACCGGTCTCACGGGCAGGCCGTCAACGGGCGGGATGTTCCACGAGGTCGCCGCCGACAGCGGTGGTGCGACCGGCGCCTCCTCGAACGCCGCGCTCCTGGTGGTGTCGCGTGGAGGAATGGGTGGCGGACAAGCTCAGGCTGATTCATACGCTTCCGCCCCGGGGCTGGCGCTCGCCGGAGCTCCTACCGCGCAGGCGACCTCGAGCGTTGACACGTCGAAGTACGTGCTGGTCGGCACGGCTGGCAGCTACACTCTCTACCGCAGCAAGTCCAAGGGCGCGACGGCCGCCGTCAGCGGCACCGTCATACCCTGGTACATCGTGTTCTCCCTGCTCGCCCTGGCGCTTGCGGCGATCCTCATCGACTGGTTCCGCCCTCCGATCAGCGACGACTCACCGGACGAGACCCGCGTCGCGGCGCCGGAACCTTACAACGGCGGTTGCTGGCCCCGGGACCCTGGCGAACAGAACTGCGTGCTGGTCATCGTCCCATGCTTCAACGAAGAAGCGAGCATCGGACGGGTGGTGCAGGAGCTGAAGCGGTGCGCGCCGTTCGCCGACGTACTNNCCGCGGAACCAGGGTGTTGGCGCCGCGATGAGGTCGGGAGGCACTTACGCCACGGGTCAGGGTTACCTCTTCGCGGTGCAGGTGGACGGCGATGGTCAGCACGACCCGCGCTACATCGCCTCTCTACTGAGACCGCTCATCGGCGGGGCCGCCGACGTTTCCATCGGGTCGCGCTTCCTGGGGACTGACGGCTACAAGCCCCCGTTCGCCAGGCGCATCGGGACCATGGTCCTGTCCTCGACGATCAGCCTCGCCACCGGCCGCCTGACCAGGGACACCACTTCGGGCTTCAGGGCGATGAACAGGCGCGCGCTCAATTTCCTCATCTGGACCTACCCGGACGAGTACCCAGAGCCGGAGTCGCTGGTCCTGATGCACCAGAACGGCCTGCGCTGGGAAGAGGTTCCCGTGGTGATGCGCTCCAGAAGCAACGGCGCCTCGTCGATAAGAGGGCTCGGCGGGGGTACGCGCTTCATGGCTGGTGCTCTCTCGCGGATCGCGCTGGACCTGCTGGGGACCAGGCCCAGCCCCGGGCCGGCTCGTGTCTAGCCCGGCAGGCGATACCCTGTTCTTCAGGTCTGTGTTCCCGCGCCGGCTGGCCCCTGGTCGACCGGCAGGCTGAAATGGATCGTGGTTCCCTTGCCCACCTCGCTCTCGATCCATATCCGTCCACCCTGGGCTTCAACAAGGCTTCTGGCGATGCTTAAGCCCAGCCCCGCCCCGCCGGTCGATCTGGACCTCGACTTGTCGGTCCTGTAGAACCTCTCGAAGATGAAGGGCAGTTCCTCGCCGTCGATGCCGGCCCCGTTGTCGGTCACCGAGATGATGACCTTGCCGCCCGACTTCTCCGCCGCCAGTCTCACCGAGCCGCCCGCAGGGGTATGGACCACCGAGTTGCTCACCAGGTTCCTGAGGACCTGGGCCGTTCTGACGTGATCAGCCCTGACCGCGGGCACACCCTCCGCCGCTTCTATGGAAAGCGTGATCCCCTTCTGCGACGTCTCGTGCCGCATGCGCGATGCGACTTCGCCCAGGAGCTCATCGATGTCCACCGGGCCGAAGTCGAGGTCCAGCTTGCCGGCTTCGACCAGCGAGAGCTGCCTGAGGTCTTCCACCAGGCGGGAGAGCATCACCGCGTCTTCCATCAGCGAATCGACGGCTTCGCGGTCGCAGTCGATCTTCCCGTCCTGCAGCAGCTCGAGTTGACCCCGCAGGGTAGCGAGAGGGTTCCTGAGCTCGTGGGCGATATCGGCCACCATGTTCTTCCTGAGCTCCTCGTTGCGGTCGAGGCTCTCCGCCAGCGTGTTGAACGCTTCGCCCAGCTCCTCCACTTCTTTTGCCCCGCCGACCGACACCCGCTCCGAGTAATCGCCGCTGGTGATCTTGCGCGTTGCGCCCGTCAGCCCCGAAAGGGGCCTGGAGATACGCCCCGCCAGCACCAGGCTCAACACCAGCGCGAGCACCAGCCCGAGCACTCCGGCAAGGATGAAACTCAGGTTGATGTTGCGCGGCCCGGGGGGCGGTGGCGGGGGCTGCTGACCCGGGTTCGGATTGACCGGCTGCAGCTGCTGCTGGTGCTCCTGGACGAACTGACCTATCTCGCGGTGCGACAGGTAGTTGGAGAGCAGCGCCGAGGCGACGATGCAGACGAGTGCCACCAGGAGTATGACGAGGAAGAGAGTGACCCTGAGGCTAAGCCTTCTTTTTCGCATTGAACCTGTATCCTACTCCGTGTACGGTCTCGATGAACGTCCACTCCGCGTCCGGGCCGCCGAGCTTCCTGCGGATGTTGCCGACGTGCGCATCGACTGTCCGCTCGTAGCCCTCGAAGAAATCGTCCCTGGACTCCTCCAGCAACTCCTGCCTGGTATACACCCTGCCCGCGTGCGCGGCCATCGAGGCGAGCATCTCGAACTCGGTCGCCGTCAGAGCGACCTCGTCGCCGCCGACCGTCACCCGGCGCTCGTCCGCCTCGATCGAGAGCGGGCCCGCGGCCAGGACGTCCCGCTCCACATGCTCCAGCATCTTGCGCCGCCTCAACAGGGCTCTTATGCGCGCGACCAGCTCGTGCATGCTGAAGGGCTTGGTGAGGTAATCGTCCGCGCCCAGGTCGAGGCCTGTTAACTTGTCGTCCTCCTCGGATCTCGCCGACAGGATGATTATCGGTGTGGTCGATCCGGCGCGTACCCGGCTGCAGAACTCCAGCCCGTTCAAGCGGGGCATCATCACGTCGAGCACCACGATGTCCGGCTTCTCAAGGTCGAACACCTCGAGCGCGGCCTCGCCGTCGTAGGCCTCGCAGGTCAGGTACCCTTCCTTCTGCAGGCAGGTGCGTATCAGCCGGACCATCTTCTTCTCGTCGTCGACGATAAGGACTCTCTCGTTCACCCGGTGCGCCCCTTGCTGCCAGCTCTTGCCATTTCGTAAGAATACCAGTGGAAGCAGCCGGTAACCAGTGAAGCGCGCGCGGTCTCGCCCGCTTCGAGCCGGCCGGTTCCGTGATGATGATAACTTCCGCGCGTGAAGGGAATGTCAAGAGCTGTCGCGTTTTGTGTTAAACCCGGGGACAGGTACTTTCCACTCCTTCTTCTACTTCCGGCGGACCGGGGCGGCTGGCCTTGCTTCGCAGACTACGCCAGCAGGAACGATTTCATCGGGGCTCACTTCTCTTTGCACGAAATGCAACACAAGGGGTCTTGCCCCTTTTGTTGCATGGGGCGAGGGTCAGACGTCCCCGAGGGGGTTGGCGTCCTGGCCTTCAACGATGGTGGGCCTGAAACTTGCGGGGACGGTCTCGGGTCGGGCCTCTGCGACCGGACTCTCCTCGAGGATTCCCTCCCCCAGCAGGTCTTCCTCGCTCTCGAGGAGCCTGCTCAGCCGGCTCACCAGTTTCCTCATCTTCTCGGCCTCCTGCTTGAGCTCCTCCTCCCGGTCGGAGCATACCGATTCCGGCTCCCGGGTCTCGAGGAAATCGTCCATGTCCGCCACGGCGCCCTTGATCTGCTCTATATCGTGGGAGATGAACCTGTTGACCAGGTCCCGCATGACCTTGAGCTCATCGAAGCGCATCACCGCGTAGTTCCTGAAACGGACCGCCGTCGCGACATCCTTGTCTTCACCAGCGACCGTGAGCCGCATGATGCCTGCTCCAAAGTGCGCGTCGGCCTGCTCCATCGCCCCGTCTATATTCAGGTCGAAGACCCCCTGGACGATGCCCTTCAGTCCCTGCCCGAAGCCCTCGCCCCCGGCTTGCTCCGTGAAGCCCCGGACGCTCTGAAACAATCCCATGACGGTCTTTGTCATGTCCGTCAGCGGCTTGAACATGCCTGTCCCCTCTCGCGCGGAATATGAATTCGCGGTTCGCGCTCGGGCGTATGATGCCTTTTGTTAGACGACGTCCGCTGGCTCGTGCGGCCGTGATAGGTGGAGGGGCCTACGCCGTCGGCAAGCACATGGAGAAGAAGAAGGAGAACCAGACGTATAACGAGGTAGAGCCCGAAGCGCAGCAAGCGCAGCAGATGGCATCGCAGGCCTATGGGGCGCAGCCCGCGTCGGCCCCAGCGCCCAGCAAGGGGCTCAGCGACGATTCGCTATCAGATCCGGCTCGCCGCTCGAGAGTCCGACAAGTGTCTTCTCGTGCTTGCTCAGCGTTTTCTTGGCCATTTCAGACCTCCATTTCCCACATACTCGACCTCATTCAGTGCTCGTATTCTAACCTGCCCGGCCAAGCCCTGCGGTCTGAGGTCTGGTTTCCGCAATTGCCGGGCCCCGCCCGCGGCAGGAATCCCCCTGCGTTCGCCTAACCATGCTAGCAATCGAGGAGATGTGGAGAAAAGGAGGGGCGATGAAGAGGAAAATAATTGCGACGACGGTGCTGGCGGCGATCCTGGTGCCGCTGGTGATCCTCGCCGGATGCGGCAGCAGCAAAACGACGCCGACCGTTCCCAAGAAGCCGACAACCACACCCAGCAGTTCGAAGGTGACTGTCACGATGATCGATTTCGCGTTTCAGCCGCCGGCCCTGATCATCAAGCCCGGGACCACGGTCACCTGGGTGAACAACGGAGCGGTCGCCCACGAGCCGGCCGGGACCGGGTTCGACACCGGGCCCATCCAGCCGGGGCAGAGCGCGAGCCACACTTTCACCACGGCCGGGACGTTCCCGTACAAGTGCCTCATCCATCCCAGCGTGATGACGGGTACGATAACGGTCAGCTCGAGTCCAACGGGCACGACGACATCGCCCACCACGACCACGACGCCGTCGAGTACCAGCACGCCCTCAGGCTATTGAGCCCGGCAAGCCGTGAACGCCGTGGCAGAGTGACAGGGTGCTGACCAACGCGCAGTCAGGCGACTGAAGGCATCCTCAGGCGGATCGAGAGGGTCGGAGAAATCCGGCCCTCTTTTCTTTCGCTCAAGGGAGCCTGCCAATGCTCAATCGTGCTCCTGCTCATTCAACTCGTCCTGGGTCGGGACAGGATGGGTCCCCGAGTAAGCCGGTAGACCCTGATAAAGTCCGGGGCGCCAGACGCGAACTCCGAGCGACATCTTCTCCGTGGCGCGTGATTCAGTCGTCTTCCTTCGCGGCCTCACGGTCTTCGCCGTCGGGCATATGCAAGCGCTCAGCGTTTCTCTGCTTGATCGTCTCCATCAGGTCCTGCGCCTTGCGCTTGGCTTCAGCCTGCTTTTCGTCCTCAGGCTCCCAGTAAGGCTGGAGTATCTTCCAGGTTATCGTCCCGTTCAGCGGCGGCTCAGGGTAAGCGCCCACATCGTAGAGCTCATATCCCATGAACTCGACCGGTTCCTCCTGGTAACAGGACCACACGGCCTTGCGCACGAGGTCAGGGTCCTGCTGGAACTGCAGGTCAACCAGTGTGAGCTGCGTCCGGAACCTCTCTATCATCTCCCGCGAGATGTTGTAGAGGAACGGATGCGGCGACTCCGTTCCGGTGATGCGCTGTTTCTCGTCCACGCCGTTTTCGAAAAGAGCCCGTATCACATCACCTATGAGGTGCCCCGGTGACTCCGGGCCTCCCATGACCAGGTACCGAATGTTGGGGTTCGAAACGATGTTGCAGATGACTTTCTCGAGCCCGATGTTCTCCGTCTGTAGCGTTCCGGAGAGCGCGGCCCCGCTCTCGGCCCCGGCGCGTACCAGCCTCTCTATCTCTGGCGGCACCTTGTCCTGGTCCCACTTCAGGATGATGAGGACCGCGACCGGCGACCGGTCGTTGCCCCTGATGTAGCAGCCCTCCTCGGGAGGGTAGTCGGGGTGCGTCTCGACTTTCAGCACTGGATATCCACTCCTTTACTCCGACTCTGTCAGGCTTGCGGAACCCATTACCTGGTCCCCAACCTCGATGGGCGCGAGCTTCTTCCTCGGGAACCACCGCCTTGTCCGAAGACCTATG
>PMJJ01000054.1 GCA_003157385.1 Actinomycetota bacterium
ATGGTCACCTGCAAGACCTCTGGTAAGAAGATCATGGTCGAGCGCTCCATGTACTGGAACAACAGGGGCGCGGGCACCGACACCATCGGGGGGTACGGGGACTGAGCAGGATCACACGACAAGAGAGAAAAGCGCCCGCTTCAAGGAGCGGGCGCTTCTGTTAACGTGCGGTTATCCACTCTTCCAGCCATGTGCTTTCGGTTTATCGGTCTTGCGACGCCAATGATCACGTGGCGTCCGTATTGTCAAAGTCGTAGCGCCAGACAGCGGTGGTGACTCCCTGCTTCGAGGTGAAGGATGAGAGGTCGGTGATTGCCATGGTTCCCCCTTTCGAAACCCCGCGCTCCGGGCGCCGGGCTCTTGCCGGTTATTTGAGTAGAGCCTGGAACTCGAGCGACGGGCCGACGGCGAAGGCCTTGATCTTGATGCGGCTCTTGATGTTGCCCGCCTCGTCGGTCCACTGGTCGTAGCGCAGCTGCCCGGCGACGATCGAGCGGTCGCCCCTGTGTAGCGTCGCCTCGACGTTGGCGGCCTGCGAGCCCCAGCACTCGACGTCTATGAACTCGGTGCGCTCCTTGATGTCTTCATGGCCGTCCTGCCCGGGCTTGCGCCAGCGGTTGACGGCCATACGGAAGTTTGCCACCTTGACGCCATCGGCCTCACCCGTGCGGGGGTCGGCGGTCAGGTTCCCTACTACGACCACGTTGTTCACGTACATACCGGCTCCTTTTTCGACCGGCAGCGCCGGCACTTCTGGTTGTTTTGTTGACTATTGGCGTCTAGTATTGGTATCATAATAAAGTCCGATGCAGTGTTGCGATACAGACAAGTAACTTGTCTATATTCGCACAAGGTTCTGGAGGTGTCAACACCTTTGAGTCCTGAATCTGAAAAAATGATCAACATCTCCGAAGAAGAGGTCAAGAAGTACGACAGCTCGCTTGCCGGGCGCATGAAAACCCTGCGGGACGAGCGCGGCCTCAAGCGCGACTGGGTGGCGCGACAGCTCGGCGTCCACTACAACACGCTCAAGAACTGGGAGCTGGGAAAGGCCCACCCCGGCACGCGGGAGCTGCTCGGCCTCGCGCGTATCTACCACATCGAGCCCGAGGAGTTCTTCAAGGGCATCTGACCTGCTCGCCCCGGTCAGACTCGGTTGCCGATGGCTCTGGCCGAGGTCATGCGAAAGCATGATACTAAACAAAGTACACCTGTCTCTATCGTGCTACCATTGAATGTGGTTTGAGAGAAAACGCGGGAGACGGCGATGCCGAACGGTAACGGCGACAAGTTCTATAAACTCTATGAGTCAATCCTCGAAGGGATCGTCAGTGTCACCATCGACGGGCGAATCACTGACGCCAACAAGGCTTACCTCGACATGCTGGGCTATGATATCGATGAGATCAAGGACCGCACCTACCAGCAGATAACCCCAGCGAAGTGGCACGCCATGGAGCAGCAGATCGTGGAGACGCAGCTCGCGACGCGCGGCTACTCGGACGAGTACGAGAAGGAGTACATCCGCAAGGACGGCTCGGTCTTTCCCGTCTCGCTGCGCACCTGGCTTGTGCGCGACGAAACCGGAACCCCTATCTCGATGTGGGCGATGGTGCGAGACATAAGTGAGCGCAAGGTGTACGAGCTGGCGAATGAAGCTCTCAGGGAGAGCGAGGAGCGGTTCCGACGCATCCTCGAGAACGCGCCGTTCGGCTACTACCGGGTCGGAAGAGACGGGCTCTGGAAGTACGTGAACCCGGTCTGGGAGCGCATGCACGGCTTCACCTCCGAAGAGGTCATCGGCAAGCCGTTCGAGATCACGCAGCCCGCGGGCGCGGCCGATCAGGCGCGGGAGCTGGTGGCCAGGTCGCTCGGCGGTGAGACGATATCCGGCGAGTTCGGCCGCCTCACCAAAGACGGCGAGATCGAGTACCACCGCTACAACATCCAGCCGGTGAGGGACGGCGATGAGATCATCGCGATCGAGGGCTTCATCGACGACATCACAGAGCAGAGGCGAGCAGAGGAGGCCCTGCGCGAGAGCGAGGAGCTCTACCGGCAGATAGTCGAGCACGCGGTTGAGGGAATCTTCCAGACCACACCGGATGGCAGGATCTTGAGCGCGAACCCCGCGTTCGCGAGCATGTACGGCTACGAGTCGCCCCGGCAGATGAAGGAAGAGGTCACCGACATCGCGACCCAGCTCTACAGCGACCCGGAACAGCGCGAAGAGATAAAGCGCCTGCTCGGGCTAGACGGGTCCGTCATAGGAAAAGAAGTCCGGTTCAGGCGTCGCGACGGCAGCACCCTCTGGGTCTCTCTGAATGCCCACGTGGTCAAGGACGATGAAGGCAGCGTCATTGCCTTCGAGGGGACCACCGAGGACATCACGCAGCGCAGGGAGGCCGAAGAGAACCTGCGCACCACGCAGTTCGAGGTCGACAATGCCATCGACATGATAATGCGGGTCGGTCGCGATGGGCGCGTCCAGTACGCAAATGAGGCGAGGTGCGCGGCATACGGATACTCTTCCGAGGAGATGCTTTCGCTTCACGCATGGGATCTCAACCCGGCCATCCAGGGGGATACCTGGCCGGAAACCTGGGAAGAGAGGAAGAGGGTCGGGCGGGTACGGTTCGAGGCCGAAGGTCTTCGCAAGGATGGTACGACGTTCCCGATAGAGCAGGCCTTGAGTTTCATGGAATTCGAGGGCCTGGAGTTCATCGCCCTCTTCGCGCGCGATGTCTCGGAGAGAAAAGAAGCCGAGCGGGAGCTTGCATTGGTGGAGCGCAGGTACAAGGAGCTCGCCGAATCGCTGCCGCAGGTCGTGTTCGAGCTCGACCAGACCGGACGCATCGTCTACGTCAACCGCACCGGAGTGGAGATGTTCGGGTTCGAGCAAAGCGACGTCGGAGCCGTGCACGCGCTGGACATCATCGAGGAAGTCGACAGGGAGAGGGTGTCGGGCGCGATCGACAAGATGATGGACGGCCGCTCCACCGGCGCGATCAGGGAGTACGTCGCCAGGCGCAAGGATGGATCGACCTTCCCGGCGATGGTCTTCTCGACGCTGGTGGAAGACGGTGATGGCAACCCCGGCGGGATTCGCGGGATCCTCACCGACATATCCGAGCGAAAAGCTTATGAGGAAGCGCTCGAGGCGAGCGAGAAGAAGTATCGCGAGCTGGCGAACAGCCTCCCAGAGATCGTCTTCGAGATAGACAAGACCGGCCTGTTCACCTACGTCAATGAGAGCGGCGCCATCCGCTTCGGCTACACGCCCGAGGAGCTGGTGGGCAAGATGAACACGTTGGACGTGATGGTGCCCGAGGACAGGCCGCGGGGCATCCAGGCTATGCAGACCCTGCTGGAAGAAGGCAAGGTCGGGCCGTCGGAGTACCGGGCGCTGCGCAAGGACGGCAGCGTCTTCGACGCGATGATCTACTCACAGCTGGCGATGCGCGACGGCAAGCCGTTCGGCATGAACGGCATCGTTATGGACATCTCCGAGCGAAAGCGATATGAAGAGGAGCTGCAGCGCGCGAACGTCGAGCTGGACGGTTTTGCCCACACCGTATCGCACGACCTGAGGGGGCCGCTGAGTGTGATCGGCTTCGCGGGCGAGCTCATCAGCCAGAACATCGACGAGCCCATGACCCCCGAGGTGAAAGAGGTCGTGCTCGACGCCTCGGAGATGCTCAACAAGAACGTCGGAAAGGCCACCGACCTCATCGAGGACCTGCTATCGCTGGCGGAGGCGGGGCAGAAGCCGGTGCACGTGACCGACGTGGACGTGCGCGAGGTGGTCGAGAACGTGCTCGACGAGAACGCCGTGGCGCTTCGCAAGATGGGCGTCAAGGTGAAAGTGGGCGACGACCTCGGGACCGTGAGGGTCAACCAGACGCACCTTTATCAGATCTTCTCGAACCTCGTCCGCAACGCGATCCACCACAGCGGCGCCGACTATCCCGAGATAGAGATAAAGCGCCTGCCGACCATCGAGGGCGCAACCCACCGCTACCTGGTGAAGGACAACGGCGTGGGAATACCCTCGGACAAACTGCAGAAGATCTTCATCCCGTTCTTCCGGGGGCCGGCTGGCGGCCACGGCATAGGCCTTTCGACCGTGCAGAAAGCCGTACGGTTGCACGGCGGCTGGATCAGGGCGTACAACGACGACGGCGCCTGCTTTGAGTTCGTGATCAAGGACTGGCCGGACGGCGACTAAAAACGCAAGTTAAGGGGTCTGACCCCAAAACTTGCGTTTATGCCGGGTGCAGTCTCGTCCTCTTGATTATCTCCGCCTTGGCGGTGTCCGGCAGGTCGTCGAAGTAAGCGCAGTAGCCGGCCACCCGCACTACCAGGTCGGGATACTTGCCCGGGTTGGTGCGCGCGTCCTCGAGCATCTCGGGGTCGAGCACGTTGAGTTGGACCTCCAGGCCGCCCCTCTCGAAGAACCCCTTCACCAGGCCCTTCAGGATGCCCAGGCCCTTTTCGCCGGCGACGTCCGCCGGGTCGAAGCGCATGTTGAGCGCGTTGCCGTTGGCCATCAGCGACGAGTCCACCGCCGCGACGGAGCTCAGCATCGCGGTGGGGCCGGCCTTGTCGGTGCCGCACGCCGGCCCTATCCCGGAGGCGAAAGCCTCACCGGCCTTGCGCCCCGAGGGCAGCGCCGCGGTCAGCTCGCCGAATGCTACGTGGCAGGTCACCGAGTAGAAGCCGGGCAAGTACGCCCCGCCGCGCACGCTGGTGTGGCGCGCGAGCGAATCGTGGAACATGTGGACGACCAGGTCGGCGTAGCGGTCGGGCAGCCCCTCATCGTTGCCGAACTTGGGCGCCTTGGAGAGCTCGGCTCGCATCGTCTGCCGGCCGGCGAAGTCGTTGCGCAGCGCCTCGGCCACCTGGGCCATCGTGTACTTCTGCTTCCTGAACACGACAGTGTCGAGCGCGGCAAGCGAGTCGGCGACGTCGGCGACGCCCACGCCCTGGATGCCGCTGGAGTTGTAGGTCGCGCCGCCCTCGGTCAGGTCCTTGCCCGACTCGAGGCAGCCCTCCACCAGCATCGAGGAGAGCGGCGTGGGATGGTAGTCGATGTTGGCCTGCTCGACCATGTGGAAGTCGTCGATCATGCGGTCGACCATCGCGTCGAGTTGGGCGCGAAAGGCGTCCATCACGTCGTCCATCGACTCGAAGCGGGCGGGGTCGCCGGTGCGCACGACTTCTGTCATGTCCATCTGCCGCGAGGTCGCGTTCTCGATGGCGCGGCTCACCTCGCGCACCACCGTCGCCCGACCCCATTGGTGCATACGGCGGCCGTTGTTGAGCGCGAGCTCCAGGCAGATGGGCAGGTTGAACAGGCCGGCGTCGGTGGACAGGAAGCTCCTGCCGGGAATGGACGGCTCCACGCATCCTACGATGCCGTAGCCGCGTGCCACCTCCACAGGATAGCCGTGCGCGACCAGCGAGGGCACCACGGCCTCGTCGTTGAACAGCGCCGGGACGCCGTGGCCCTGCCGGGCCACGTCCAGCGCGCGCTCGAGGTAGTCGTCGGGAGAGTCACGGTGCACGCGCGCCTGGTAGTTGGGGTCGCGCATGTGGTGGCGCTCCATCACGTCGAGAAGCAGCCAGGTCAGGTCGTTGACCGCGTCCGCGCCCGCCGCGTCGGTGCCGCCCACGATCGCGGCCTGCACGACGAGGTGCCCGCCGTGGTACTGCGATATGCGCTCGGAGAGGAGCATCACGTGCTCGGTCGCCTTGGCGCTGAACGCGAGCAGCAGCTCTAGGGCCTCGTCGCTGGTGATGCGCCCGGCCTCGACGTCGGCCTTGTAATAGGGATAGAGATACTGGTCGATGCGCCCGAACGAGACCGCGCTGTTCAGGCTCTCGAGCATCACGCCCAGGTGCGTGAGCCAGAGCGACTGCAGGGCCTCGCGGAAAGTCTCGGCAGGCTGCGCCGGGACGCGGCGGCAGGTGCGCGCGATCTCCTCCAGCTGGGCGCGCCGCTCGGGGCCATTCTCGGCGGCGGCCTGGCGGTCGGCTTCGTCGGCCATGCGTCCGGCCCAGGTATCCAGGGCCTGGCACACGATACGGGCCGCCTTGTGCAGGTCGCCGCGCTTGCCCTTGATGCTGTTGACGTAGCCGCGCGTGCCCAGCTTGAGCATCTTCTCGTAGTCGGGCAGGAAGTGCCCGATGCCGCCGGCCTCGTTGATGAGGTAGAAGGTCGGGTTCATCTGGTGCTTCATGTAGCGCGCCATCGCAACCGGGTTGGAAAACATGCGGGACGGCATGCTGCGCCTCATCCAGTAGGGGAGGACGCGGGTGATCAGGCGCAGGCGGTCGGCGAGCGATATCTCGAACGGGTTGGTCTTGCGGCGGTCGATCCAGAGGAGCTCCTGGCTCATGAACGCGCTGGCCAGCTCCGGCTGCATGATGCAGCACTTGCGGCTGGTGCCGGCGTTGCCCACGATGAGCTCTCCCGGGAAGATGATGGTCTGCTTGCGCTCCAGCAGGTAGGCGAGCGCCTGGGCCTGCCGGACCACCACCGGCTCTGAGGGGTCGTCGTGCTCTTTCGCGAACTTGGTGATCAGGTATGCCCGCTCGGGGCAGAGCCGCACCGGCTCGGCTGCCATGTCGCGCCTTACGGTCTCGATGCGCTCGGTGAGGTCCATGACTCAATTATAGACCTGAATGCACCACGGGTGCCGCGGAAGAATTCGGGAAGGAAACCGGGGGGTCGAAGCGAAATAAGCACCTGCGACTCATCAGACGACGACTCGGGAGGGCGAGGGCTTGTGGATTCTGAACACGGAAACCGCGCGACAGCGCCCCCTGCACGTCCCGACGAGAGGCGGAGGCACCAGGGGGACAGGGGGGGAACGGGAATGGACCGCAGACCTGAGATGGACCGTCGGGAGGTAGCGCTTGAACTGGTGAAACTCGGGGCGACGACCGGCTTCATCCCGAAGTCGGACGAGCCCGAGTTCGTCACCCTGCTGAAGTCTTACACTCAGGCTTTCGAGGCCGTCATCGAGAGCGAGCGCACTCCCATGTTGAGGAAGTAGCAGTCCCAACTCCTCGATAAAAAAGCCGCGTCCTCCGGGGCGCGGCTTCGCTTTTCGCTGAAATACACACCACAGGTGCCTGGCACCATTGGTGCGTATTTGCCCTGTGATAACATTTACGCGCGAAACGCACTGGAGAGGGGAGCTGGGAATGTTCGAGAAAGTCCGCATGGTGACCGCGCGCGGGATAACCATGGCCAACCACCCCGAGCTTATGGCGCGCACGTTCGGCTCACAATCCCACTTCATGTTCGAGGATCCGCTTCCCTACAGCGTCTATCCCGAAGGCACCGACCGGATCGACTTCAACGACTGGGCCGTGCTGGTCAACCGCTTCGCGAACGTCATGCGCAACCTGGGGGTGAAGCGAGGCGAGCGCGTCGCGATCGTCCCCGGCAACGGCATCGAGGTGCCGGCGCTCATCATGGCCGCGTGCAAGGTCGGGGCCATCGCGGTCCCCATGAACTACATGCTGCGCGGCAACGAGATCAAGCACATCGTCGAGGACAGCGGCGCCCGCGTGCTCATTACCGACCCCGAGGTCTTCGGTGCCAGCATCAAGGACACGTCCAGGTTCCCCACCATCGAGAAGTGGGTGATGATCGGGCTGGCGGGCGAGGCCCCGCCGCCGTTCGAGTCGATGGACCTGCTGCTCCAGGACGCCGCCGACCACTGTGAGCCGGCGCCCATAGACATCGACGACGTCGTCGGCATCTTCTACACCTCGGGCACCACGGGCTTCCCCAAGGGCTCGATGGTCACCAGCCGGGGCCTGCTCGAGTCGCAGAGGCGCGCCGCCCTGCTGCTGCCGATCGGGCCCAGAGACTTCGGCATACTGGCCCTGCCCCTGGCGCACATCTTCGGCTTCGCCATCGCGGTGATGGGCTCGTGCGCAGGCGCGAGCGGCTACATCATGAGGCACTTTAACCCGCACAAGGTCCTGGAGCTGGTCCAGGAGCACCACGCGACGCAGTTCGTTGGAGTGCCGGCGATGTACGCGTTCCTGCTCGCGTGCAACCCCGAGAAGAATGACCTCTCCTCCTTGCGGATGCTGGGCTCGAGCGCGGACGCGATGCCGCCCGAGCACATCGATAAGCTGCGGGAACTCGCCGCCAGGCCAGGGCTCATCCGCAAGCGCAAGCCGCTCTTCGCGGAGGCCTACGGCATGGTGGAGCTGACCGGGCTGGCCGCCCTCAAGCCGGCGCTGCGCGGGCTGGAGTGGCCTGCCGGGTGCGTGGGGTTCGCGGTGCCGCCGACCCACGTGCGCATCGCGGACGACGCGGGCAGGAGTGTCAAGAGGGGAGAGCCGGGCGAGCTGCTGGTCAGGGGGCCTGGGGTCACCAAGGGCTACTGGGACAACCCCGAGGCCACCGATCTGGCGATGATCGACGGCTGGCTGCGCACCGGCGACATGGCGAAGAAAGACCGCTGGGGCAGGATCTTCTTCGTGGACAGGGTCAAGGACGTCATCAAGTGCGGCGGCTACTCGGTCTTCTCGGTCGAGGTGGAGGAGGAGATACTGCAGCACCCGGCGGTCCAGGAGGTCGCGGTGATCGGCATCCCGCACAGGACGATGGGGCACGTGCCGGCCGCGGTGGTCTGTTTGCGAGAGGGGGCTCAAGCGACCGAGGACGAGATAGCGGCCTGGTGCAAGGAGAACATCGCGACGTACAAGGCGCCGCGCACGGTGAAGATAATCCCATTGAGCGAGATGCCCTACGGCGTCACGCTCAAGATTATGAAGAAGGACCTGCGCGACCGCTTCGGCGACACCAAGCTAACGTAACAAACGCAAGTTAAAGGGTCTTGACCCAAACCTTGCATGCGGGCATTAAGAATCCATGGGTCCAAAAACAGCGGGTTACTGAAACAGGTCTGGTGTTACGGGAGCGCGGGCTCGTCAGCTCGTGGCGAAGCCCCTCCTTCGCAGCTCGGACTCGAGAAGCATCGTGTTCTCACGCGGGATCTCTTTGCACTCGAAGACGCCGAACGAGTAATCGTGCTTTATCCTCTCGCAGGCGGTCTTCACTTCTTTGTCACTGAGGCTCTTCAACTCTTCCTTGGTCATCCTCTTCATTATGAGGATCTCCCCCTTTCGTTTGAGGTACCTTATCCAATCATCCTTACGTTAGAAATTTCAATAAACGGACATTTGATTCCTTTGGTGTTCATCCCCCTGTGTCATATTCGACGTCATAATAAGGAGAAAGGATGCAAACGGAGTATCTCTGAAGCATGGAAACAAACCAGCCGGGCCAGGCCCGCGCCATACATCCGGGCCAGACCTGCGCGGTTGCGCGGGACATCATCATCGAGGGCCGCGTCGCCTACGCGGTGGGCGAGCGGGTCGTGGTTGAGGCAGTCGTCCCGGACGCGCAGCGACCTCAGTATAAGTACGTGACGCTCTCGCGCGCCCTGCAGAAGCGCTTCGCGTTGAGCGACGCAGACATCGTTTCGCTTGAAGCCGTGCCGGCGCAAGCGGCGCCCGCGCAGCCGCAGGCGTCCGCGCCACTGACCCAGAACTGGAAGGCATGGACGCTGGCCGCCGGGCTCGCCGCGCTCGCGATCATCGTGGTCGTCACGGGGATCGTGATGTTCCATGGCGGCGCCACCACCAGTAAGGCGACCGGTGCGGTGGTTTGCCTCGACCCGGGACATGGAGGCAACGACACCGGGGCGCTGGAGAACGGCGTCGCGGAGAAGGACGTCAACCTCGACATCGCGCTGCGCACCAAGGGCCTGCTGGAGGCCAAGGGCTACCGCGTGGTCATGACGCGCGTCTCGGACCAGGCCGTCTCGCTCGCCCAGCGCTGCGCCATCGCCAACTCCTCGCACGCCGCGGTGCTGGTGAGCATCCACAACAACGCGCGGCCGCCCGACGTGCAAGGGACTACCACCTACTACTGCAGCGGCTCGGAGGATGGGGCCCAGCTGGCCGGGGACGTCCAGCGCAATGTAGTGGCCAAGATCTCGCGCCCCGACCGGGGCACCAGGGAGTCGCACCTCTACATGGTCCGCAACGTATCGATGCCATCCGCGCTGCTGGAGGGAGTGTTCCTCAGCAACAAAGAGGAGGCCTGGCTCATCACGGACGTCGGGTTCCGCACCAAGATCGCCGAAGGCACGGCCGCCGGCATAGAGGATTACATTCGCGCCGCGGGAGCGGCGAAGACCCAGCCGTAGCGCAACGCAAGTTAAGGGGTCAGACCCCAATTCTTGCATCAAGTCAGCTCGAAGCGCTTCTCTTTGAACAGCGTCACGCAGGCGTCCACCACGTCCGCGTCGTAGCGCACCCCCCGCCCCTGTACGACCTCCGCCAGCGCCTTATCGATGCCGAGCGCCGGGCGGTAGGGCCGGTGCGACGACATCGCCTCGACCACGTCGGCCACCGCCAGGATGCGCGCCTCCACGATGATGTCCTCGCCCCTGGTCCCGCTGGGGTAGCCCGACCCGTCCATCCGCTCGTGGTGCTGCAGGACCGCGCGGGAGACCGGCCAGGGGAAGTCGATCCCCTCGACGATCTCGGAGTCAACACGCGGGTGCGTCTTGATGATGCCGAACTCGAACTCGCTGAGGCTCGAGGGCTTGGAGAGGATCTCGCCGGGGATGACCACCTTGCCGGTGTCGTGCAGGATGCCGGCGATGCGAATGCCCTCGATCTGGTCGTCGGGGAGCTTCATCTCGCGGGCGATGGCGCTAGCCAGCTGGGACACCCGCTTCTGGTGGCCGGCAGTGTAGGGGTCGCGCCGCTCGGCGACCGCGGCAAGCGCGCTGACCGTGGCCTCGGCCGCGGTGCGGATGGCGTCCTGCTTGGCCCGCTCGCCGTTGCCGCCTTCGCCCGCCCCCGCCCCAGCACCGCCGCCCGTCCGCGCCTCCATCTCGTCGCGGATGCGCTTGAGCTCGTCCTCGATCTGCACCTGGTGGCTGCGGTCGCGCAGCACCGTGAGGAAGCCCCCGGGCGAGCCGTCCGGCTCGCGCAGCAGGGTGATGGACGCCTCGGTGGGGAAGGCCTCGCCGCTCTTGCGGAGGTTGAAGGTCCTGTGCCCGGTAACCACCCCGTCCTCGAAGAGCATCTTCAACATGGGGACCTCGCGTTCGATGAAGTCCTCGGGCAGGATCTCCGCGACGCTCTGCCCGATGATCTCCTCGCGCTCCCAGCCCAGGATGCGCTCTGCGCCGGTGCTCCAGGTGGTGATGATGCCGGACGAGTCGGACGAGTAGACGGCGTCCGAGGAGATGTCGGAGACGGTGATGGTGCGGCCCGAGCCGACCGCGTTCAGCCAGGTCCTGTTTGCCTCGCGGTAGAGGATCGGCGCCAGCACCGCCGCCACCAGGTTGAAGCCGACCAGGTTGAAGCCGAACCTCCACCAGTTGATGCGGTCGATGACGACCAGCACGATGCTCGCCCCCAGCACCACGGCAAAGCCCACCAGGTAGATGACCAGGATCGTCCGCAGGAACCCCGAGTGCGCCCTGTCGTAGTCCAGGCGCAGGGACTCGGGACGCACGGGCTCCTCGATGTCCTCGACCCATGAGCCCTTGTAGAAGAGAGGGATGATGCGCACGTCTGACCTGCCCGTTCGCCCGTACTGCTTGCTTACCTACCCCGGGACCGCTCCTGGTGTGGGAGAGTCTATCAGAGAACGGGCGGGGAGAGGAATGAGTTGATACTCGACGATCAGTACATGTCTTGAATCTGTTAGCACGTGATAGAATCGGCCCTGAAAATGGCTGTGGCCGAAAAGAGATTGAACGCCTGACACCTGGAGGAGCTCCATGAGACACCTTGTTCTCGCCGAAAATCCCCGCAAGATCGTCGCCCTGCCCCTGCTGATCGCGCTGTGCGCGGTCATGATTCTCCTGGCGGCGGGCGTCCAGGCGCACGCGGCGACGTTAAGCGTCGTCAACACGAACGACAGCGGCCCCGGCTCGCTGCGCCAGGCCATGATCGACGCCAACGTTGCCGGTGGTACGAATGCGATCGACTTCGCGATCCCGGGCGCCGGGATCCAGAGTATCAACTTGCTCTCGCCGCTTCCCTCGATCGCCAACGGGCTTTTCATAGACGGCTACTCGCAAGCTGGGTCCGCCGCGCCCACCGCCACTAACCCGGCAACGATACTGATCGACCTGAACGGCCAGGGCGGCGGAGGCAGCGGGCTCGAGTTCGGCATGGGTTCCAACGGCAGCCGCGTGCGCGGCCTCGCCATCCACGGCTTCGCCCAGAACGGCGTCGCGATAGACGTGGTCATCAACGGCGTGCAGATAGACGGCAACATCATCGGTCTGAACGCGGCTGGAGACAGCGACGGCAACGGCGCGTCCGGCGTCTACGCCAACGTCGCCACCAACGTGGTCGTGGGGGGGCCAGCGTACGCGAACAGGAACGTCATCTCAGGCAACTCCTCCGCCGGCGTGATGATCAGTGGCGGTTCGTCGAACACTGTCTCCGGCAACTTCATCGGCACAGATGTTACCGGAACCAGCTCGATGGGAAACGCAACGGGGATATTCCTCGACGGTACGGACGGCGCCACCATCGGGGGCAACACGGCACAGGCGCGGAACCTGGTGGCCGGCAGCGCCGGCGACGGGATAACGCTGAACACCACGACCAACACCACGATTTCGGGCAACTACGTCGGGCTTAACGCCGCCGGCAACGAGGCTCTGCCAAATGGCGACAGCGGGATATTCCTGGAAGGCGTATCCGAACACAACACCATCGGCGGAAACTCGGCCACCCTGGGGAACGTCATCTCCGGCAATCATGCCAGAGGCATCTTGATCGAGAGCAGTTTCAACAATGTCTACGGCAACCTGATCGGCCTGGATGCGACGGGAGAGGTCGACCGGGGCAACGATACCAACGGCGTCGAGATCCAGACCGAAGTGGGCGACAACAACATAGGCGGTCCGGGAGCTGGACAGGGGAACGTCATATCCGGGAACGGCGGCAACGGTGTGACCATAAACGGCGGCTTCGACAACTTGGTGCAGTGCAACCTGGTCGGTCTCAACGCTTTCGGCTCCGGGCCCGTCGCCAACACGTTCGCGGGAGTGTTGCTCCTCGACGGCGGGCGGAACCAGGTCGGGGGGGCCGGCTCCATCCTGATCGCGCCCCTGCGAGCCGGCAGGAATTTCGGGGCGGTCTCCAGCGGCGACGGCAACGTCATCAGCGGAAACGGCACTTACGGGGTGCAGATAGACACCAGCAATGACAGCATCGTCCAGGGCAACCTGATAGGCACGGATGCCGGTGGAGGCGAACCGAACCCCAATGGCAATGACGGCGTTCGTCTGACCGCGGCGAACAATACCACTATCGGAGGCCCGGGCAATACCGGCAACGTCATCTCTGCCAACGGTGGTGATGGAATACACATGGTGACGTCCACGGGTTGCACCATCCAGAGCAACGTGATCGGCGTGTCGATAAACCAGGTGCCCTTTCCCAACGCCGGCTCGGGGATCGACCTCACCAGCGCGTCCGACGGCGCGGTCATCGGCGGCGCCCAGGAGACGGGGAACCAGATCGCCGACAACGGCCAGGCCGGTATTTTCATCACGGGGACCGTTCACGCCAACATCACGTTCAACACGATCTGGAACAACACCCACAACGGTGTCGCCGTGTCCGACAACACCAGCTTCCAGGACGAGATCAGCATGAACTCGATATACCAGAACGGCTGGCTCGGCATCTCGTTAGGCGGCACCAATACCCCGACCCCCAACGACGGCAACAACAACAATCCCAACAAGCCCAACCGCGGGTTCAACTACCCCGAGTTCTCGGCCGCTACCTTCCCACTGGTGGGAGGCGATGTGGCCGTATCGGGCACAGCGCCCGCCGACTCAGAGGTCGAGGTCTTCGCAACCGGCCCACAGCCCGACCCGTCCGGGCACGGGCAGGGGACGACCGTGCTGGTCACCATCCCGGTGGGCGCCGCGGGGACTTTCAGCGCGAACCTGACCGGTCTCTCCGTCGGGGACAGCATCTCCGCGACCGCGACCAGCACCGCCGAGGCGCCGTGCGGCGCGGGCAATACCAGCGAGTTCTCCGGGAACGCGCGGGTGATAGAAGGGCCGACGAAGCCGGTCGTCACCGCCATCAACCCACCCACCGGCCAGCCCGGCGCCAGGGTCACGGTCACCGGCTCCAACTTCGGTCCCACTCAAGGGAACTCCACCATCACCATCGGCGGGGTGCCCGCTACTGTCCTCTCCTGGAGCGACACTAAGATAGTGGTGACCATCGGAGCGGGGGCCACCTCCGGAGCGGTGGTAGTGACAACTGCCCAGGGAGGCTCCAACGACAACAAGACGTTCACCCTGGTCTACCCCACCTGGTACCTGGCAGAAGGCACCACCGCCTGGGGGTTCAACACCTACATCACCATAGAGAACCCCAACCCGACAGCAGTCACAGCCCGGATCCAGTACATGGACCCCCAGCCCGAGGCCTCGGGCATGGGAAGGGTCTATCCCCCCAGGACCATCACCCTCCCGGCCGCCTCCCAGACCACGGTGGACCCCCGCTGGGACCTGGGCAACACCGACTTCTGCACCAAGGTCACCTGCCTGCAGGGCAAGACCATAGCCGTGGACCGCACCATGTTCTGGACCGGAAAGGGGGCCGCGTCCCCCGAGGCCCACTCCAGTGTGGGGGTGACCCTTCCCTCCACCGGCTGGTACCTGCCCGAGGGCTGCAGCGACTTCGGCTTCGAGACCTGGACCCTGATCGAGAACCCGGGTCCTGCGACCGCCCACCTCCAGCTCACCTACATGACTGAGACAGCCGGTCCCAAGACCATTGCCAAGACGGTACCTGCACACTCAAGAGCGACCTACAACATGGAGCAGGACATAGGCAAGGCGAGCGCGTCGGTCGAGGTGGCCTCAGACGAGCCGGTCATCGCAGAACGCTCCATGTACCGCAACAACCGCAGAGAGGGTTCCTGCTCCATCGGGACCACGGCGGCTGCCAACGACTTCTACCTGGCAGAAGGTTCCACTGCCTGGGGGTTCACCACCTACCTCTTGATACAGAACCCCAACGACAAGCCCGCTGATGTCACCGTCTTCTACCTGACGCCTAAAGGCCCGGTACAGGAGCCCCCCTTCAAGATGCCTGCAAACTCGAGAAAGACCATCAAGGTCAACGACGTGAAGGGACTCTCCAACACAGACACCTCCATACAGGTCTACTCACCTCAGAGGATAATCGCAGAACGCTCCATGTACTGGGACAACGGGACGGGAGAGGCCTGCCACGACTCCATAGGGCTCTCTGCCCCCCACAGGGCCTTCATGCTCCCCGACGGTCAGACTTCTGCGGGCTGGGACACCTACACCCTGGTGCAGAACCCAAACGAGACCGATGTCTCCATCAAGGTCACCTACCTCCCCCAGGGAGGGGGCAAAGCAATCTCCTTCACAGACAACCTGCCCGCCGACACCAGAAGGACCTACAACATGGCAGACAAGATCAAGTCGGGGAGGGCATCTGTCCTGGTGCAGGTCACAGACCCCTCCGGTAAGGTAATAGTGGAGCGCTCGATGTACCTCAACAACAAGGGAGCGGGCACCGACACCATCGGGGCCTTCTCGGACTAGAGGGAAAACAAGACACAATCACGGGGGGCGGTCGCAAGGCTGCCCCTCTCCGATTTACGGACACGTCGTGCAAGCAGAAGATGGGAGCCACATGAACGTCTCTGACACGCTCGTGGGAGACGACGTGTTCATCAACAGGAACGCCTTCCTTGACTCAAAAGGCGGCATAGAGATCGGCAACAGCGTGGGGCTCGGCGAGCGGGTGATGATATTCACCCACAGCCACTCCGAGTCCGTGCGCTCGGAGCGGACCTGCGCGAAGGTGGTCACAGGGGACTTCGTGAAGGTCTACGGCGAGGCGATGATACTGCCCGGCATAACGCTGGGAGAGCAGTCGATCGTCGCGGCGAAGTCGATGGTCACAAAGGACGTGGAACCAGACACGTTCGTGGCCGGCGTTCCGGCGAAGCCCGTCAGGGATCTCCGGACAGAGGGCAGGACCGGCGCAGAACTCGATCATATCTGGCTGGCCGACGGGGCGTTTCAGCACGAGTAGGGAGCAGCGCCAAGAGCCCAGCGAGACAGATAAGGCGGACGCATGGAAGTACGTGACAAGGTCATCATCGTGACTGGCGCATCCGGCGGGATCGGTCTGGCCACGGCCAGGCTGCTCGCGGAGCGGGGCGCGCGACTCGCCCTGGTGGCGCGATCGAAGGACAAGCTGGAAGCGCTCGCGGCTGAGCTCCCGGGCTCGGCGGCGATCCCCGCGGACATGACCAGGCCCGACGAGATCGCGGACATGGTCGCCGAGACCGAGAAGCGTTTCGGCGGGATAGACGTCCTGGTCAACAACGCCGGGCAGGGGTACGATGCGTCCATGGAGCATATCGACCTCGAGGACTTCGGGCACATCGTCCAGCTGGACGTGGTGGGGCCGCTGGTCGCCATGCAGCGTGTGGCCCCGGTGATGAGACGCGGTGGGGTAGGTGCCATCGTGAACGTCAGCTCGGGGCTGGCGCTGATGGCCATGCCGGGGATGAGCCCGTACTCGGCGGCCAAGCGCGCGCTGGTCGGCCTGAGCCTGACGGCCCGCGCGGAGCTCAGTGGCGACGGCATCGTGGTGAGCCTCGTCTACCCTTATGCCACTATGACCGATTTCGAGGCCAACACCATCAAGGCGAGCGGGGAGGAGGACGAGGAGTCCGAACGGCACAGCGGCGGCGGCTTCCCGCCCGACTCCGCGGACTACGTCGCGCAGTTGATCCTCGAGGCGATCGAGACCGGCGCGGCCGAAGTCTTCGCCCACGACTGGATGAATAAGCCCCGGTGATGACCTAGGGCGTGTACCCCACCACGTCGCTGCCCCCGTTCCAGTTGAGCACACCGGGCGCGTAGTTGAAGTACATCGGGCGTTCGACGATGATCTGCTGCCCGTTGGTGCAGGCCACCTTGCTCGAGAAGTCGAAGGCCGCGGTGTTTCCTTCTCCCAGCGTCTGCTTCACCGTCACCGTGGAGCGGCTGTGGGCCGCAACGGTCACGTTCTGCGCCAGCGTCGAGCCGTCACCCTTCATGTAGGTGATGGTGACCGCCGCGGCCGCCGCGCCCGGGTTCTGGATGGTCAGGTACGGCTCGAAGCCGGGGCGGGCGGTGCCTTCGGCGAAGTAGAAAGCGGCCGCCGGGTCCAGGGCTCCGACCACGTCAGACCCCCCGTTCCAGTTGAGCACTCCGGGCTTGTAGTTGAAGTACATGGGACGCTCGGCGATTATGGACTGCTTGTTGGTGCACTCCACCTTGCTGGAGAAGTCGTGGGCCGCGTCGTTGCCTTCACCCAGCGCGTTCTTCACGATCACGGTGGAGCGGGTGTTGGCGGGGACGGTCAGAGCCTGGATCTGCGTGGTGCCGTCACCCTTCATGTAGGTTATCTTCACCGCCGCGGCAACCGCTCCCGGGTTCTGGATAGTGATGTAGGGGTCGAAGCCGGGGCGGCAGGTGCCCTCGGCGAAGTAGAACACCGGCGCCGGGTCCAGGGCGCCGACCACGTCGGAGCCGCCGTTCCAGTTGAGCGCTCCGGGCTTGTAGTTGAAGTACATGGGACGCTCGGCGACGATCCGCTGCCCGTTGGTGCACGCCACCGTGCAGGAGAAGTCGTGGGCCGCGTCGTTGGCCTCACCCAGCGTGCTCTTCACCACCACGGTGGAGCGGGTGTTGGCCGGGACGGTGACGGCCTGGTCCTTGGTGGTCCCGTCACCCTTCATGTAGGTGATGGTGACCGCCGCGGCCGCCGCTCCCGGGTTCTGGATGGTGAGGTAGGGGTCGAAGCCGGGGCGGCAGGTGCCCTCGGCGAAGTAGAACACCGGCGCCGGGGCCAGGGCGCCCATCACGTCGGAGCCGCCGTTCCAGTTGAGCACTCCGGGCTTGTAGTTGAAGTACATGGGACGCTCGGCGATTATGGACTGCCCGTTGGTGCACTGGACCTTGCTGGAGAAGTCGTGGGCCGGGTCGTTGCCCTCTCCCAGGACGCTCTTCACCGCCACCGTGGAGCGGGCGTGGGCCGGGACGCTGAGCGCCTGCGTCTTGGTGGTGCTGTCACCCTTCATGTAGGTGATGGTGACCGCCGCGGCCGCGGGGCCTGGGTTCTGTATGGTGAGGTAGGGCTCGAAGCCGGGGCGGCAGGTGCCCTCGGCGAAGTACCAGGTCGTGG
>PMJJ01000061.1 GCA_003157385.1 Actinomycetota bacterium
CCGGCGCCCTTCTTGACCCTGACCTCGAAGTCCCAGTCGGTGCCGAAGATGTTCTTGCCCAGGTACCCTTTCTGGTGGCACTCGTTGATGGCGATGTCGAGCCTGCTGAGCGCGAGCGGGTACTCGGCCCGGCAGTAGATGTATCCCTGCCGCGCGCCGATGGCGAAGCCTCCCAGGATCATTCCCTCCAGAACGGAGTGAGGGTCTCCCTCCAGGACGCTGCGGTCCATGAACGCCCCCGGGTCACCCTCGTCCGCGTTGCATATCAGGTACTTGTCCTCGCCGGGCGACTTGCGCGCGAAGCCCCACTTGGTGCCGGTGGGGAAGCCCGCGCCGCNNTTGCGGGCCGCCTCGTAGCCGCCGATCTCTATGTATTCCTCGATGCTCTCCGGGTTGATCTTCCCGCAGTTGCGCAGCACGATGCGGTGCTGGTTCTCCAGGAAATCACCCTCGTGAGCCGAGGGGTCACCGCTCTCTTTGATGACCCAGTCCTCGACGACCTGGCCCTTACCGACGTGCTCATCCAGCAGTTGGGGCACCTTCTTGGCGGTCATATCGCCGTAGATCACCGAGCCGCCCTCGCGGTCGAATATCTCGATGACGGGCTCCTTGAAGCAATAGCCCATACAGCCGGCGAAGTCGAGGTCGACGTCGTAGTCCCCGCCCTTCACCGCGTCCTCGAGCGCGTCCTTGACCGCTGTCGCGCCCGCGGCGATTCCGCAGGTGCCGTATCCCAGGACGAGCTTGTACTTGTGTCCGTTTTCGCCCATCTCTACTCTTCCTCTTCTTTTGCACCGGACTCGCCGGTGTATTGCTTCAGGACTTTCTTGATGCCGGTGGGCTTGAGTTTCCCATACGTATCGTCACCGACGACCATGATGGGGGCGAGGGCGCAGGCGCCCAGGCACATCACCGACTCGAGGCTGAACTTGTTGTCCGGGGTGGTCTCGCCTTCCTTGATGTTGAGCTGGTTGCAGACCTCGTCCGAGATCTGGGTCGCTCCCCCCACGTGGCAGGCGGTCCCGTGGCAGACCTTTATGAGGTACTCGCCGACCGGCTTGAGCCTGAACTGGGAGAAGAACGTCGCCACGCCATAGAGTTGGCTCAGCTGGTAGCCGGCCCTTACGGCAAGCTCCCGCATGATCTTTTCGTCGAGGTACCCGTAGGCGTCCTGCGCTTCCTGCAGCAGCGGGATGAGCGCGCCCTTCTCCTGGCCGTACTTCTCGACTATCTCGTCGACGGGGCCCAGGTCGTCGACGTCGGCAAACCTGTTGTTGCAGCTGCACTTCTGTGCCATATGTCCCCCCTCATGACGGAGCTCTCGCGTGGGCCTCCGCTCTTCGCTCGCGCCGCCGCACCCGTCCGGACACCGGACATGACTGGCCGGGCACCGCCCAGCCGGAAGGGTAAAACGGACAGCGTGATTATACTGCTAATCCGATATTACTTACCATTGGTAAGTACACTGATGTATCTTGGAGCGATTATCCGAAATGGACCGCGCCTCGAATGAGAGCGGGTCCTGCATCAATACATCTATCCGGCGCAATTATACTGTACTCCTGTCGAGCATTTCAGCATTTGAGCTATCTCAAACTGACCGGCGCCTCCATCCCTCGCGGCGGCGCCCGTGGCGGCCGGCTCCTATTCTATTTCTAAATGCAACATGTTTCGAGTGGCCCTGCGCGGGTTACAATGCCACTGCGGGCCGCTGCGGCCTCGGAGGGGCGCGCGGGGCTCGAAGGAGATTGCGATGATGGATGAAGAACACAGTGCAGAGCGTGCGTACCGGGGCGTGATGGAGCCGGAGGGCCTGACCTGCTACAGCCTTAAGATAGGCGAGAGCGACCTTTACATCTGCGCCTCGGGCGAGACCGCGGATGTTGCGCGCAAGTCGCTCGAGCGGCACAGGGCCGAACTCGAAGCCTACCTGGCCGCGCACACTTCATTCGGCACATCGTTCAAACCGGTCCCGGCCGCCACGGGCGCCCCGGGAATCGTCGCCGACATGGCGGCGGCTGGCCAGGCCTTCGACGTGGGGCCGATGGCGTCCGTCGCGGGAGCGATCGCCCAGTGGGTGGGGACCGATCTGCTGTCGGTGTCCAGCGAGGTGATAGTCGAGAACGGGGGCGACATCTTCCTTGCGGGGGGGGGACGCCGCAGGATAAGGATCTTCGCGGGCGCCGACTCGCGGGACGTGGATATAATCGTCGAGGATTCGCCCGACGGAACAGGGGTCTGCACCAGCAGCGCCACCGTGGGACCCTCCGTCTCGTTCGGGGCAGCGGACGCCGTCACGGTGATAGCGGCGACCGCCACCATCGCCGACGCGGCGGCAACGGCCATAGGGAATGTCGTGCTGCGGCCCGAGGACATCGGCTCGGGGCTGGAGATTGCGGCGACCTTCGAGCAGGTGCAGGGCGCGGTCATCGTGCTGCAGGGTTCGATGGGCGCGTGGGGAAAAGTTGAGATAGCCTGATCTGAGAGCCTCTGTCACGGCGCGCTGCTATAATCAGAACAAGCGCGAGATCCGCCACAGCCAGGGCGGACAGACACTATCGAGCGAGGTATCCGTTTGAACGACAGGAAACGAAGGAACAGGGGCCTGGAGCCTAGAGCCGGACAGGCGAACATTCCTTACGGACAGATGCCGCCGCCTCAGGGATATCCCCAGCCGCCGTACCAGCAGTACTATCCGGGTCAGATGTACGCACCGCCGCCCCCGCCACCACAGCCGCCCGAGACCCGCAAGCAGAAGGTAATGCGCAGGGTCGGCCTGGTCGGGGCGAGCGCTTTCCTGCTCATACCGTTCTTCATCCTTCTCGCCGTCTTTTTGCTCATCGTGTTCGTGGGCAAGCCATATATCGTCCACGGCGAGTCGATGATGCCGACCATCCACAACGACGATCGGGTGTTCGTGGTGCCTTACCGTGGCGGCACGACCCCCAGCAGGGGCGACGTGGTGGTGCTCAAGAACGTCCCCGGCACGCAGGAGATGTTGATCAAGCGGATCGTCGCGATCGGCGGCGACCGCGTCAAGATAGAGAACGGCGACGTCATCGTCAACGACACGTACCGCCACAAGAGCACCGTGCGGTACGTCTCAGAGCCGTACGTCCAACTTGTGCCGGACAACTATGTCTTCGTGATGGGTGACAACGAGGCGCACTCCTTCGATTCGAGGACGTTCGGCGCCATACCCGAGAACCGGGTCGTCGGCAAAGCGCTGGTCATCTTCTGGCCGCCTTCGGACCTCAAGAAGCTATGACCCCGGAGGGTCTCGATGGCTGACAAGCGGGTCACGGCCGACGTCAAAGCGGAGGCCGAGAGCCTTCGCGATGAGATCAACCGCCACGTCCACAGATACTACGTGCTGGACAGCCCGCTGATCAGTGACGACGAGTACGACGAGCTCTATCGCCGGCTGCTCGATCTGGAGGCGCGGTATCCCGGATTGGTCACGCCCGACTCTCCTACTCAGCGCGTGGGTCCGCTTCCCGCCGAGGGATTTAAGCATGTTACCCACAGGGGTCAGATGCTCAGCCTGGACAACGCGTTCAGCCCCGAAGACCTGGGCGCCTTCGCCGAGAGAGTCCACAAGGTGCTGGGTCCTGAGGTCGAGGTCGAATACGTCTGCGAGCTGAAGATGGACGGGATCGCCGTGTCCCTCACCTACCAGCGCGGGATCCTGACGCAGGGCGCGACGAGAGGCGACGGCGAGGTCGGGGAGGACATCACCCCCAACCTGAGGACGGTGCCGGCGATACCACTCCGCCTGATGACCGGCGGCCCCCCCGAGCTGATCGAGGTGGTGGGCGAAGTGTACATGCCCGAGGCCTCGTTCCTCCGCCTCAACGAGGAGCGCCTCGATAAGGGCGAGCCTCCGTTCGCCAACCCCAGGAACGCGGCGGCGGGGTCCCTCAGGCAGATCGACCCGGCGGTCACCTCCAGGCGCAACCTCTCCATTGTCACCTTCGGTATCGCCTACTGCACTGAGCCGCTCCCGGCCGGGCACTGGGAGGTTCTGCAATACCTCTCCGAGCTCGGCTTCAGGCTGGGCGGGCATAACGTCAGGGCCGCCGATATCGATGAGGCGGCGAAGTTCTGCGGCGAGTGGCAGGGAAGTAGGCGCACGCTGTCTTACGAGATAGACGGTGTTGTCGTGAAGGTCGACTCGCTCCAGCAGCAGCGCCGGCTTGGCGCCACCAGCAAGAGCCCCCGCTGGGCGATCGCTTACAAGTTCCCACCGGAGGAGAAGACCACCACGGTCAAAGACATAATGGTCGGCGTCGGTCGCACCGGGGCGCTCACCCCGGTCGCGGTGCTCGATCCGGTGTTCGTGGCAGGCTCGACCATAACCCACGCCACCCTGCACAACGCCGACGAGGTCGCCCGCAAGGGCGTTCGGGTGGGAGACCGGGTCATCGTGCGGAAGGCCGGAGACGTGATCCCCGAGATAGTCGGCGTGATCCAGGACGCCCGCCCGCAGGGCACGACTCCGTGGAGGATGCCCGGGCGCTGCCCCGCCTGCCAGTCCAAGGTCGAGCGCCAGGAGGGCGAGGTGGTCACCCGCTGCACCAACATCGCCTGCCCGGCGCAGAGGTTCGAGCGCATCGTCCACTTCGCGGGCCGGGGGGCGATGGACATCGACGGCATGGGGGCCGTCACCGTCACGCTGCTGCTCGAAGGAGGGTTCATCGAGGACGTGGGGGATATCTTCAGACTCGAGGAGGAACAGATCGGGCAGCTGCCCGGCTACAAGGACAAGGCCGTCGACAACCTGATGAGCGCGATCGACGCCGCCAGGGACAGGCCGATATGGCGATTGGTCTACGGGCTCGGCATCCGCCACGTCGGAAGCCACATTGCGCGGCTGGTGACCGAGAGGTTCGGCTCCATCGACGCTCTTGCTTCGGCGGACAAGGCCGACCTGGAGGGCATCGAGGGTGTGGGGCCGCGGATAGCCGAGAGCGTGGTGTTCTTCTTCGGCGTCGAGGAGAACCTGCAGGTTCTCGAGAAGCTGAAGGCGGGCGGCGTCCGCATGGCCGACGAGCCGGCGGAGGGCGCCTCGGTGTCCGGTCGGCCGCTGCAGGATAAGTCGTTTGTGCTCACCGGCGCGCTGGCCGATTTCACGCGGGAGGAAGCTTCGGAGATAATAGAGTCCCTGGGAGGTCGCGTCTCGAGCTCGGTGAGCCGTAAGACCGACTACGTCCTGGCCGGCTCGGAGGCGGGCTCAAAGTTGGACAAGGCGCGCGACCTCGGTGTCCGCGTGATCGATGAGGCG
>PMJJ01000097.1 GCA_003157385.1 Actinomycetota bacterium
ACGCTGGAGAAGGTATACCGAGCTTAAACCCCGCCGTGACGCGCGAGCCACATCACTATCGGCCGAGCTATCCCCAGCCGGTAGCCGATGGACAGCACGCCGCACCAGCCGGCGGGAGAGAGGCGCTTCGCCACCGACGTCCACTTCGCGGAGAACTGCGGCAGCACGTAGAGCCTCCCCTTTCGAGCGCCTCCTATGATCGCCTCCGCCACGCCTTCGGGTGTGATCTTCGCGTTGCTGAACGCGGAGTGCGCGAACTCCGACTGGAACTCGTTGGTGCAGCTCATGTCGTCTACCAGGTGGGTGTTGAAGAAGGTCGGGCATGCGACCGTGACTCCGATGCGGTCGCAGGCGAGCTCCGTGCGCAGGGTCTCTGAAAGCGAGATCACCGCGGCCTTGGTCATGTTGTAGGGGGCCATCTCCGGTAGGTTGTTGATGCCGGCGGCCGACGCGACGTTCACGATGTAGCCGCCGCCCCGCTGCTTCATGGGCGGTATGAACACGTGGCAGCAATTGACCGTGCCCATCACGTTGATGTCCACGATGCGCCGCCACTCAGCGATCTCGGCGTCGCCCACGAATCCGGCCACGGCTATGCCGGCGTTGTTGACTAGCAGCGAGACGCCCCCGAACGCGTCGAAGAAGTGCTCGGCCATCGTCGTGACCTGCTCCTCCCTGGAGATGTCACAGGCCCACACCTCTCCGAATCCCCCCGCCTTCTCGACAAGGTCGAGCGTGGACTCGGCGCCCGCCATGTCGACGTCCGCGAGACCGATCCTCCAGCCGTCGCGCGCGAGGTTGAGCGCCAGCGCGCGGCCCAGTCCTGAGCCCGCGCCGGTGATCACGGCGGTCTTGTGTCCAAGCTTCTCCAACCGGTCCCGGGTCATTGTGCCTCCGATATCGAGTATGCCGCCGAATCCGCGTCCCTCTTGTGCCAGACGATGTTAGAGCTCTTCCCTGTGCGGGCTTCCAGCGCGGCAGCGATCCTTGCCGCGTACAGTGTCTGGTTGTACGCGTTCGATATCTCGATCGTCACAGTGCCTTCCCCGCTCTCGAACGAGTCCGGGTAACCCATGCCTCGCAGGGCCAGCCCCAGCAGGTAGTCGTCCCAGAACGACCCGTCGTCGTCGGCGATCGGCGCGATCGGCGCCTTGAGCGACAACCTCACCTGCGTGTCATACAGCACGTTGCGTATCCTCGGGCCGATCTCAGCCTCCAGTTCCCTCTGCAGGGAGTTGAGCGACTGCACCGCGAACATGACGTCCCGGTGTCCCGTCGCTCTGTCTTCGATACTGCCGCGCTCGCTGTCCCAGTCGATCATCCTGGCGATCTTCACTGGAGCGCCGCAGGCGTCGCAGCGCTCGTAGTCCTGAGAGGCGGCGGCCGGCGCGACTTCATCCAGGTACAGTCGCTCTTCCGCCTGGTCGTTCTCCTCCGACCGCCTGATGTCGATGGCCAGCCTATCCCCGTCCATCCTGTACTTCACGGTCATTGGGACGTCCTCGACCAACTCGGCGGCTCCCAGAAAACTGCCCGCCAGGCGCGGCGCCAGGCACGCGTTGTCGACGTGGAGCGCCAGGTGGTCACCCGCGCGGTAGGAGTCGACGTGGACGACGCCGAATCCGATCGCCTTGATGTCCCTGCCCAGAACGTCTATCGCGGTCTTGATCGCCCACTGAGGCCGGGTCAGCCTGCTGTGCGGCACCAGCTTCAGGAAAGGGATGGGGCGATTGGCGTAGATCGCTTTGCCCACCCGCCTCTGCGCTTCGACCAGGATGTGGTCCACGGAAAACCCGATCGTGTCCGAGAGGCTGTCAAAGAGGCCCTGCAGTTCATCCGCGTCGAGGAGCGCTATCTGCAGGAGGGCGCCCCCGCGCTGTTTCATCAGTATCGTCCCGTCGCCGCGCCACTCGAAGAGGCTGGCGAACCGTACCGGGAAGCCACACTCGCCGCATTGTTTCATCGTTCTCCCCCCGCTGTGCCGTCAGCTCTCCGATGACTTCCGCGTCACTCCCTCGACCAGCCTGCGCATCAGGCCGGGGGACAGCCGGTGCAAGTAGTACAAGATATACGACTCGGTGCCGGCGAGGCAGAGGATGCGGTCCTTCTCGATCGCCCTGAGCACCTTCCGCGCGACCGCCTCGGGCTGCATGCCGCGGTCGAGCACGCCGCCGAAGCGCTCCTTGAACTTCTCCTGGCCGGGGCCGCCGCCCGCCGGGGTCCTGGTGCCCTGCATGATGTTGGTCTTGATCGCGCCAGGGCAGACCAGCGTGACACCGATGCCGTGCCGGCGCACCTCGGTGGACAGCACCTCGGAGAAGCCCGTCAGAGCGTACTTCGTGGTGGTGTAAGGCACGTGGAACGGAAGCGGCACCAGCCCGGAGAGCGAAGAGACGTTGACGATATGGCCGGAGCCCCGCTCGATCATCTGCGGCAGGAACAGGCGCGTACCGTAGACTTCGCCCATCAGGTTTATGCCCACGATCCACTCGAAGTCCTCCACCGGCACGTTGACCAGTTCGCCGCCCACGCCCACCCCGGCGTTGTTGACCAGGATGTCGACCCTCCCCATCTCCGACAGGATCGCCGAGGCCATAGCCTCCATCTCGCCATATGCCGAGACGTCGGCGCACCTGGCGGCGCAGCGCTTGCCGGCCGCGTCCGCGATGGAGGTGGTGCGCTCCAGGCCGTCGGTGTCGACGTCGACCGCGACCACGATCGCTCCGGCGTGCACCAGCTCGATCGCGATCGCCCGGCCCAGCCCCGAGCCCGCCCCTGTAACGACCGCGACTTTGTCCTCAAACCGATTCATGGGTCTCCGCCTGGTCGATCCGAGTCAATACCTGCGCGGCGGCGCGAAAGCCCCGCGGTTCAGCTTCTTATAGTAGAGCCCGAAGTCGTAGGCCACTACCACCTTGAGGGCGTCGCGCTCGCAAATCGCCGCGCAGTCGTTGCAGGACATGCACTGGGGGAAGTCCTCGTCGAGGTATGCCTTCTTGGCCTTGCCCTCTCCCCTGATCGAGATTGCCTTGCCCGGGCAGATCTGCGAGCACACGCCGCACCCGTTGCACTTCTCGTGGTCGATGAACAGGCGGCCGGTGGTCGCGTACTCGTCGTTGTCGTAGGTCGGAACGCTCAACCTTTCCAGAAAGCTAAACTGTGACATCGTCCCCCCCCTGCCGCACCTTGCGCATCGCGCCGTCCTCGTACCAGTCGACGTCCATCACCTCTCGCTCGATCATCCCCTGGGGGTTGCCGACCGGGTAACCCAGGCAGATGCCCTCGCAGATCCTGTAGGGAAACTCTATCCCCAGCCGCTTGCGCCACTTGAGGCCGTACTTGAGCAGCTCCACGAACCCGACCCAGCAGGTACCCAGCCCCATGCTCTGCGCGGCAAGGACGATGTTCTCACCGCAGCACCCGATGTCCACCTGGGGCCGGCTCACGCCGCGGCGGTCCTCCAGCAGCAGTATCAGGGTGGGTGCCCCGTGGAAAGCGCGCAGCTTGCCCTCGGCGATGAGCGTGATCGCGCCGAAAGGTATCGGGTGCAGCTGGTTGCGCTTGATGCGGATGAACGTCTGTGCCATCAGCCAGGTGGCGCTGCGCCCCAGCGGGCTGGTCCTCCAGTCGAGGAAGAACTTGAACACCTTGCACAGGCGCACGACGTCCCTCTCCATCTCGTCGAGCATGGCGCGGTCGCGGATGACGATGAACTTCCACGGCTGGGCGTTCCCCGCCGATGGGGCGAACCGGCCCGCCTCCAGGATGCGGCGCACCACGTTCTCCGGGACCTGCCTGTCCTTGTACTTGCGGACACTCCTGCGCTCGAGTATGACCCGCTCGACGGGGTTCCAGTCGGCCCCGGTAGCGACTTCGGTCTCACCGGCTACGACAGCGGTCTCATCCATGCCGCGCACCTGCCTTCCTCTTCCGGCCCGTTCTCAATACAGCGGCTCGCCGGCCAGGTAACTCTCCATCAGCTTCAGCTCGCGTATCGGGGCCAGGCCCATCAGCGAGCGGATCTGCCCGGCGTCCCTGAAGCGTTTCTCCTGCCCGTAATCTTCCATGTAGCCGTTGCCACCCAGCACCTGGATGCCGTCCCTGGTCAGCTCCACCGAGGCCTCGCCCGCGAACAGCGCGGCGACGCGAGAGCCCATCTCCCAGCCCGGCTCGTTGCCCTCGGCGCTGCGGCAGAGCTCGGCGACGATCATGTCCGCGGCCTTCATCTTCACGGCCATCCGTGCCAGCATCCTGCGCACCTCGGACCAGTTGACGATCTCGCGGCCCCCCTGCTGCCTCTCCTTCGCGTAGGCTACGGCCTCCTCGAATGAGCCCTTCATCACGCCCAGCGACATCGCCGCGCAGGCGGCGTTCATGCGCCCCTCGACGCGCCGGAGGTGCTCCGCGCCCTGTCCCTCGTCCCCCACCAGCAAGCCGGATGCGCCGTCCAGTGTTATGTCGACGGCGGGGCAGGCGTGCAGCCCCAGGCTCTGCACGGGCTCGCCGATGCCGATCCCCGCGCCCGCGAGGTCCACCGTGAAGAACGAAAAGCCGTCGCCGGTCCTCACCGGCAACACGGCGCTGTCAGCTATCCCGCCGAGCACGACGTAGTCGGCCTTGCCGGAGAGGACATATGATCCCTCCGCCGCCGGCTCCGCGGTTATCCCGACGCAGTCAGCCGGGTCCGACTGGGATGGAAACGCGAAGAGCGAGCCGCCCAGTTCGCTCACCTTGCCGGTGAGCTCCTTGAGCCGCAGGAAGCCCCGGGCGCGGTAGACGATCTCCTTTGCCAGCGTGTCGGTGAAGACCACGCCGGCCAGGCTGGCGTCGACCCGGCTCAGGCTCTCCAGCAGCAGGCACAGCTCGGTCGTCCCCATCTCCGAGCCGTCCAGCTCCTCGGGCATCGTGACCGAGAAGAACCCTACGGCCCGCGCCTTCGCGAGCACGTCGGTGAACAGCGGGCCGAACGGGAACCGGTCGTTCTCCTGCCGGCTGTCGAGCAGCTCCTTGGAGGCGAAGTCGAGCACGGTCTGCTCGAACATCGCGAGCTCGGGGTCCATGCCGCACTTCATCGTATTACCTCCCGGTAATGTCGCTAGTCCTCGAAGACCTTCGCCTCCGGCGCGGAGCGCCCGATCATGCACTTGAAAAGGTTGAGCCTGTTGAGCTGGTTGGTCCCCTCGTAGATCTGCAGGAGCTTGGAGTCCCTCAGGTGCTTCTCCGCCACCTGGTCCGTGCGCACGCCCGCGCCCCCCATCAGCTCGAGGGCGAGCTCGCTGTTCCTCTCGCCCGCGTCGGTCGCACTGAACTTGGACAGCGACGCCCAGCCGGAGGTGCGCTCGTACTCGGCGTCCTTCTGCCAGTCGAAGTAGATCTTGCGGAAGAGCCAGGTCACGAAGTCAAGGTCCACCAATGGCTCAAGAAAGGCGTCGACCAGCGACTGTGGCAAGTACTTCATGAAGTAGAAGATGGGCTTGTAGTTCAACACCTTGAAAAGGCCGTACATGCCGTTGGCGTAGTTGGTCTCGATGTAGGAGAGCCTCGCCAGCGCCACGTTCTTGTACATCTCGGCCAGCACGCACTGCGCCCACTCGTGGTTGATGAGCAGTTTGCCCTCGACCTCGGTCTCGCGGGCAAAGCGCAGGGCCTCCTCGTAGGCGCCCCTGGCCACACCGGTGCCGAACGCGCCCACGCCGGCGCGTGACGCCGACAGCACGTAGTCGAGCACCTGCATGGTTATCTTCGCCATGGGCCTCGCGTAACGCGCTGCCTGCTCCGCGTCGAAGCAGACCAGCTCGTCGGGCACGAAGCAGTCCTCGAATATCAGCTCGCTGGCGGGGCAACCCTTCTGCCCCATCTTGTGCTCCTGTCTCCCGAAGGAGAACCCGTCCATGTCCGTCTTGATCGCCATCATCACTGTCGTTTCGGCCGGGTTGTCGAGATCGGAATAGGCGATGGTGATGTGCCAGGTCGAGAGGTGTCCGTTGGAGATGAATATCTTGCGCCCGTTCACCCTGTAGCCGCCGGGAACCTTTTCCGCGTGGCAGGTCACCTTCGCCCGCGAGATCAACTCAAGCTCTTCCGTGTCTGTACCGGCGCCGGGCTCGGTGATCGCCAGGGACACCAGGCAAGGCTTGCCGCTCTTCTCGCCGGCGGCCACGTCGCGCATTATCTTGTTCATCAGCCGCGTGTTCCACGACCCGCAGAGTGTGGCGATCCCCAGGTAGTGGACGCCCACCAGGTTGGAGATGGCGCTGCACCCCGAGCCGATCTCCTCGAGCATGTAGGAGAGGGCCGGCATGTTCATGCCGTGGCCCCCGAAGAGCTTGGGGATGAACATGCTGTAGAAGCCGCGGCGGTTGGCCTCCTCCACCAGGTCCCAGGGAAGGTAGTCTGGGTCCTCGTGCTTCATGCGGTCGAGCTCGAGGGCGCGAGGCCTCACGACCTCATCGTTGAAGCGCCGCGCGTCAGCTATGACCTGCCGGGTCTCCGGGAAGACCCCGCGGGGCAGCTTGCTCACCGACCTCAGGCTGCAGGTGATGTCGTCGAACCTGGGCTCGCGCTCGAGCACCTCCGAGTTGCCGTCTTCAGAGAACATCGCAACCCCCCTGGTCTGCCGGTTAGTACCCTAGAGTTTCTCCATTATATGAATTCCCATGGCCGCTTCGCCAAGGCCGATGAATCCGCCGCCGTTCTCCGCCATCGCTATCCGGGCGCCTTCGACCTGCCGCGGGCCGGCGTCGCCGCGCAGCTGCTGCACCAGCTCGTAGATCTGCGCGAGCCCCGACGCGCCAATGGGATGGCCCCGGCACTCCAGCCCGCCGCTCGGATTGACGGGCTGCTTTCCGCCCAGCCTGGTCGCGCCTGACTCCGCGTGGGGACCGCCCCCACCCGGCTCGCACAGCCCCAGCTCCTCATACTGCATCAGCTCTCCATACGCGGTGGCGTCGTGGACCTCCACCACGTCGAGGTCCTGCGGCCCCAGCCCGGCCATCTCGTAGACGGCTCTGCTGGCGCGCCTGCCGATGGTGTCCAGCCCGCTGTCGGGCAGGCACCCCGAGGCCAGCACCGAGGCCCTGATGCGGACCGGCCGTGCGTCGGGGAACCTCTCCAGGGCCCTCTCGCTGCAGACGAACGCGGCGGCGGCGCCGTCCCCGATGGGCGCGCACATCGCGCGGGTCAACGGGTAGGCGACCATCTTGTCGGCGAGTATCTCCTCCACGCTCATCTCCTTCTGGAACTGCGCCATCGGGTTGAGCGCGCCGTTGCAGCGGTTCTTCGAGGCTATGATCGCGAGCTGCTCCTGGGTGGTCCCGTAGACCTGCATGTGAAGGCGAGCGCCCATCGCGTAGATGTCCATGAAGCCCGAGTGGCCGCCCTCCTTCTCCTCGCCGCCCTCTCCCGCCTCGGCCGCCTGCTTCTTGGCGTCGGCCTGGAAGATCTCTATCATCGCGCGGCTGAACTCGACGTCTGTGCCGGAGAGGAAGCCGTCGAACATCTTCTGCCTCTCGGTGGCGGTGAAGACCTTCTCCGCGCCGATTGCCAGCACCAGGTCGTACAACCCCGCGCGCACCGCGGTCCATGCCGCGTGCAGCGCCGTGGCGCCGCCGGCGCAGGCGTTCTCCACGTTGGTTATGGGGATGCCCTGTATGCCCATCGGCGCCAGCGCCACCTGGCCCCTGATGCAGTGCTGCCCGTCGTAGATGCCCCATCCGGCGTTCGAGAACCAGGCCGCCTCGATGTCCTTCTTGTCCACCGGCACGTCCGCGATGAGCTCGCCCATCGCCTCGGCCGCCATCTGCTTGATGTTCTTCTCCGGGTACTTGTTGAAGCGGATCATCCCACTGCCGAGGATGTATACGTCGTCGCTCATCAGCTCGCCTCGCTCTCGCTGTCGAAGGTGTCCTCTGTCACTCCCAGTTTCTCCAGATCTTTCTTGATCACGCGGTGGGTCTCGGTCTTGGGAAGCGCGTCCACCACCCGGTAGTACCTGGGGATGGCGAACTTCGCCAGCCTGTCGTTGAGGAAGCCGGGCAGGGTGGCCGGGTCGACGGTGGAGCCTTCCAGCGGCACCAGGGTGACCATGATATCGTCCTCGGCCAGCTCAGAGGGGACCGCGTAGACCGCACACTCCAGCACGTCGGGGTGCTGGAGGATGGCGTTCTCGACCTCGTAAGCCGAGACGTTCTCCCCGCGCCGGCGCATAGACTCGGTGTTCCTGCCCACGAAGTACACGTAGCCCTTGGGGTCGGTGTAGACCAGGTCGCCGGTGTAGATCCAACCGTCGCGCACCTTGTCGCTGGTGGCGTCGGCGTTCTTGAAATACTCCACCGAGCCCTTGCTCTCACCGGCGTAGCAGATGAGCTCGCCGGGGGTGCCGGGCTCGACGTCCTGCCCCTCGCCGTCGATTATCCGGATCTTCGAGCCCAGCGGCTTGCCCATGGAGCCCACGGGGGCGGTGCCGAAGTTGGTTATGAGGACGCTGCCCCCGTCTACCGCGCCGTAGCCCTCGAAGATCTTCAGGCCGAAGCGCTCCTCGAAATCGCGCCAGATGTCGGCCGGGCAGCCCGCCGAGACGACCACGCGGACGTCGTTGTCGCTGTCATCCGGCCTTCGGGGCTGCTTCATCAGTATGGGCAGGACCGCGCCGATGCCGTTGAACGTGGTCACGCGGTAGCGTCGCAGCTCGTCCCAGAACCGGCTGGCGCTGAACTTCTCGCCGAGGGCGACCTTCCCCTCGCCGTGCATCGCGGTGGTGACGGTGAGGAAGAGCGCGTTGGCGTGGAAGAGCGGGAAGCAGGTGTAGGCCACGTCGCCCTTCTTCATCAGGATGCGCGTGAGTATCGAGAGCGCCTTGACGTTGGTGGACCTGTAGCGGTAGACGACGCCCTTGGGAAGGCCGGTCGTCCCCGAAGTGTACATGATGACGCAGAGATCGTCGGGGTTGGCACGTACGTTCGGCCGCGCGGCGTTCGAGTTCGGGCCGTAGGCGCCCGCGAGATCGACCGTCCCCGGCGGCGGCTCGAAGCCCTCCGGGGCCTCCTCGGCGTTGACCAGGACCGTCTCGATGCCGGGCGCTCGGTCGGCGATCGCCTGGTAGTAAGGCAGCAGGTCGTGGTCGATCGCCAGGAAGCGCGCGTCGCAGTTGTCGAGGATGTAGGCGAGCTGGTCGCCGCGAAGGGCGTTGTTGACCGGGATTGCGTACATCCCCAGCTTCTCCAGCCCGTAAAAGACGTCGAGCCACCGCGGCGAGTTCTTCATGACTATCGCCAGCCCCTGACCGGGTCCGCCGCCGAGCGAGGCCAGGAAGTTCGCGACGCGGTTGGCGTTGCGGTCCATCTCCCGGTAGGAGAGCGCCTCGTCCCTGAACATGAGGAACGACGTGTCGCCGAGCTTGGCCGCCTTCTCCTCGAGCAGCTCCGCGTGCGACATGTCCGCGGTTATCGCCAGCGTGCGGGCTTTCACGATGCTGCGAAGGTTCTCCCTCAGCGTGCCGCGCCGGTGCTCGTCGGCTATGAAGAGTGCCGCCGAGCGCAGGGCCCTGTACACCAGCCAGACCTTGTGCCAGATGATAAGGGCTTCCTCGCGCGCGGCCTTCAGTCTTTCGTTCGGTTCGTATCGTCCTTCCGCCAACGCCACACCGCCTTTCTTACGTGCCGATGTTGAGAATCGACTGGAAGAAGTTTTCCAGGTAGTCGTGGTCCAGCGCCTCGTCCGCGCTGATCTCGGTCATCATGATGAGGGTGAAGTAGCCGCCGACGAACATCCACGCCGCGCTGCGCGAGTCTATCTTGCGAGAGATCTCCCCGGCGGCCTTCGCCTTCTCGATCATGCGCTCGGTGGTCTCGACGTTCAGCTTGACGAAGCCCTCGAGTTCGGCCTTGAAGTCCTCGTCGAAAGCGTTGTTGAGGATGAACGCCAGGAAGCGCCTCATGCTGGGGTTCTCTTTCACGAAATCCAGGTAGTTGTGAGCCACCCGCCGGAGGTACTCCACCGGCTGGTTGCCGGTCTCCCGGTAGATTTGGCTGTAGCGATCGAGCAGGAGCGCCTCGACGTACTGGCAGCACGCCAGGAAGAGTTCTTTCTTGCTGGGGAAGTACTTGTAGAGTGTGCCCTCTGCCACACCCGCCTCTTTCGCGAGCATGGCCGTGGTCGCCTTCTCATAGTTGGTGCGGGAAAAGACCTCGATCGAGGAGAGGATGATCTCGTTGTAGCGAGGGCCTCTGCCGGGCCTGGTCTCGGCCACCTTTGTCGCAGCTTCGGCCATCAGATACCGCCTTTGCCTTCCAGGTGAGTGAGTACTCACCCGCCTAGGTTATCTCGGCACCTCACCCGCTGTCAAGTGTTGCTCGGTATACCTTCTCCAGCG
>PMJJ01000050.1 GCA_003157385.1 Actinomycetota bacterium
AGCCTCGGGTTCGTGATGCTGATAGCGAGGTTCGGTACGATTGTGCCCCTCCTGGCCATCGCAGGCAGCATTTCTCCCAAGCAGCCTGCCCCACTGACTTCCGGCACTTTCAGGACAGATACGCCCTCGTTCCCAGTTGTACTTGCAGCAGTTGTCCTTATCGTGGGTGCGCTGACTTTCTTTGCGGCACTTGCGCTGGGGCCGATAGTTGAGCACTTGCTGATGTAGAAGAGAAATCAAGGGTGATTGAGAATGCCTGAGAAGCAGAAGACCAACAAAAAGAGCTCCCTTTTCGACAGGAAACTCGTCTGGGGTGCGGTGAAGGATGCTTTCAAGAAGCTGGATCCCCGGCTGATGATCCGCAACCCTGTCATGTTCGTTGTCGAGGTCGGCGCGTTGCTGACCACATACTATGTCATCAACGGCCTGGTAGTCGCGCACAGCAAATACTTCGGTCTCAACCTGCAGATAGCCATCTGGTTGTGGATAACAGTGCTTTTTGCGAACTTCGCCGAAGGGATCGCCGAGGGCCGTGGCAAGGCGCAGGCCGAGTCATTGAGAAAGGCTCGCACGGAGACGGTTGCCAAGAAGCTCTTTGACGGCAACGTCGTAAATGTAGGCGCCTCAGATCTTCGCAAGGGCGACGTCGTACTCATAGAAGCCGGAGATCTCGTTCCCGGCGACGGCACCGTGATCGAGGGAGTAGCCTCGGTCGACGAGAGTGTCATCACGGGTGAGTCCGCCCCGGTCATAAGAGAATCCGGCGGAGACCGCAACTCCGTGACCGGTGGCAGTACCGTGCTCTCGGATTGGATCAAGGTCGAGATCTCGGCGGACCCGGGGGACACTTTCCTCGACCACATGATCAGCCTCGTCGAGGGGGCCAAGCGGCAGAAGACCCCCAATGAGATCGCACTCACAATACTACTCGTCGGGCTTACCATTATATTCGTCCTGGTCTGCTCGACCCTCGAGGCGTTCGCAAAGTATTCCGCGGCAATGGTCGGTGTACCGATTCTAATAGCACTGGCCGTGTGCCTGATTCCCACGACCATCGGCGGGCTTCTCAGCGCAATTGGAATTGCCGGCATGGACCGCGTCCTGCGACACAACGTGATAGCGATGTCCGGCAAGGCCGTCGAGGCGGCGGGCGATGTCGACGTTCTCCTGCTTGATAAGACAGGCACGATAACACTCGGCAACAGGATGGCGGTTGAATTCATCCCGTCCCCGGGTGTCAGCCCCGAAGACCTTGCCGACGTCGCCCAACTCGCGTCGCTCGCCGACGAGACCCCGGAGGGCAGGAGCATAGTCGTGCTGGCCAAAGACCAGTACGGCATCCGCGGCCGAGACATAACTTCCCTGGGGGCGAACTTCATTCCCTTCAGCGCCCAGACGCGCATGAGCGGAGTGGATGTCGAGGGAAGGAAACTTCGAAAAGGCGCCTCCGACGCGGTCGCGAGATTCGTGGTTGACAGCGGCGGTACGATGCCCGACGAGGTCAAAATTGATGTCGAGAAGATAGCTAAGGAAGGGGGAACGCCGCTGGTCGTCGCGGACGGCAGCAGAATCTTTGGAACCATCTACCTGAAGGACATCATCAAGGGTGGCATGAAAGAGCGGTTCGCCGAGCTTCGTCGCATGGGCATCAAGACTGTGATGATAACCGGGGATAACCCTGTGACAGCGGCGGCGATAGCGGCCGAGGCCGGTGTCGACGACTTTCTCGCGGAAGCCGTACCAGAAGAGAAGATGAGCCTGATCAAGAATTATCAGGGCAACGGCAGCCTGGTCGCGATGACCGGCGACGNNCGGCACCAACGACGCGCCCGCCCTGGCGCAGGCAGACGTCGGCATGGCAATGAACAGTGGAACTCAGGCCGCCAAAGAGGCCGGGAACATGATCGACCTCGACAGCAACCCCACCAAACTTATCGAGACTGTTGAGGTGGGTAAGCAACTGCTGATGACGAGAGGTTCGCTCACCACATTCAGCGTCGCAAACGATGTCGCGAAATACTTCGCCATAATACCGGCGCTTTTCATTGCTACCTACCCCGTCCTCAAGACCCTCAACATAATGAAACTGGCAACACCGCAGAGCGCCATACTATCTGCCGTCATATTCAATGCTCTCATTATCGTAGCCCTCATACCTCTCGCTCTGCGGGGGGTCAAGTACAGGCCGCTGGGCGCTAATTCGATCTTCCGGCGGAACATGCTCATCTACGGGATCGGAGGGCTGATCGCACCGTTCATCGGGATCAAGCTCATCGACATCATCCTGCACGCGCTCAGGCTCGCGTGACATAAGGGAGGCAGAGATGCTCAGGAAGACCAAGGGTTTCCTTAAAGACTACGGGACCAGTTGCCTTATCATCTTCGCGGTGTTTGCCGTTCTCACCGGCCTTGCTTATCCACTTTTCATGACCGGATTCGCCCAGGTGGCTTTCAACAACAAGGCTAACGGTTCGATTGTCAAACAGGACGGTAAATCCGTGGGCTCGGAACTGATAGGCCAATCCTTCACCGGCCCCAGCTACTTTCACGGGCGCCCATCCGCCGCTGGAACCAACGGTTACGACGCCACTGCATCGGGGGGCTCGAACCTGGGACCCACGAATCCGAAGCTGACGCAACTGATATCCCAGAGGGCCGCCCAGGTGAGACAGGAAAACGGCCTTGCCCCGGACGCGAAAGTCCCCGCCGACCTGGTGGAATCGTCAGCCAGCGGGCTCGATCCTGACATAAGCCCGGCGAGCGCGCTTCTCCAGGTCAAGCGCGTAGCCCAGGCGAGGAACCTTCCGGCGGCAGTCGTGCTGGAACTGGTGAAGGGCCACGTTCAGGATCGCCAACTGAGCGTTCTGGGCGAGCAGCGCGTCAACGTGCTCGACTTAAACATGGCACTCGACAGAATGAGCAAGCAGATATAAGTTGGAAGGCCAGGCGATGGACAATGAAGCTCTCCGATTGGGTGGTTGACCGATGACAGTCGAACAACGGCGAATGGTGATCGATTGCCTGGTGACCCTTGCCCTGCTGGTGGTTGTCACCATCATCTGTAAGGCGACGGGCAAGTTTTTCAACGTCACCGACGTAGCCATGCTGTACCTGCTGCCGATCATCTACGCGGGTGCGCGCACCAATATCTGGGTCTCTGTCACCACCGCCATCGCCGGTGTGCTACTTTTTGACCTCCTCTTTGTTCCCCCGCTGTACACCTTCACCGTGTCCGACGCACACTACGTGGTAACATTCGCTATCTTCCTGCTGGTCGGGATAACCACCAGTGTCATCAGCCACCGCCTGAAGAACAAGACGAAAGAAACGGAGGCGGCCCTGGGCCAGACCAGTGCCATGTACGACCTGAGCACCGACCTGACTGCGGTATCCCACGTGGATGAGTTCTCCCGAATCATTGTGAGCGGCGTCGCCGGTGCGGTCGGCAGCGATGCCGTCCTGTATCAGCCTGATCGAAAGAACAGATTCGCGCTCATGGCGGCAAGCGACCCGCAAGGACGCCTGGCAACCGACAAGAACGAAGGGGGCGTCGCCACCTGGGTATTCGAAAACGGACGGGAGGCGGGTCCCGGAACGGACACGCTGCCGGGCGCGAAGGGGATCTATGTGCCCCTCGTGCTGGAGGATGAGATCCTGGGCGTCCTGGGAATAGATGTCTCCGAGGAAACCGACGATGGGCTCCTCAAGAAGAAAGCGCTGCTTCTGGCTTTCGCGGGGCTGGCTACTCTGGCGCTGAACAAGCTGCTGCTCACCATGGCCGCCCAGCACGTGCTCAACCTCGAGGAGAGCGAGCGACTCAGGACAGCCCTGTTCAACTCGGTCTCCCACGAACTCCGGACGCCGCTGGCGTCCATGATGGGCGCGGCGACGAGCCTGCAAGACAGTGAGGAGTTGTATTCACCGGAGCAGCGCGCTGATCTGCTCAAGACCATCGAGGAGGGCGCGTCGCGCATGAATCGTGTGGTGCAGAACCTGCTCGACATGACGCGTCTGGAGAGCGGCACTTTCAAGCTCAACGAGGATTGGTGCGACGTACAGGACATCATAGGGGTCGCCGTAGCCGACTTCCCGGAGGAACTGCGGAGCCGCCGGCTCGACATCGACGTCCAGCAGAATCTGCCGTTGATCAAGGCCGACTTCGAGTTGCTGGTCCAGGTGCTGGTGAACATCCTGGACAACGCCATCAAGTACTCCAACGAAGGGACAGACATCCAGATCACCGCCAGCTGCGATGAGACGGCGGTATTACTCGGTGTCGGCGACCGTGGGCCGGGCATCCTGAGACAGGACAGGGAGAGGGTCTTCGACAAGTTCTACCGGCTGCGGACCGCGCATCCCGTCAGCGGGACGGGACTGGGGCTCTCCATATGCATGGCGATAGTCGAAGCCCACGGGGGCTCTATCTCGGTCGATGACCGCCCGGGCGGCGGCAGCATGTTCACGATCTCGTTGCCGGTCGAGAGGCTGGACACCGCCGGACTCATAAGCGAAAGCGAGATGCCATGACGGCAAGGAGCGGCGCAAAGATCCTGGTGATAGACGATGAGCTCGAGATCCGCAGGCTGTTGAGGGTGGCGCTCGACGCTCATGATTTCGTGGCGCTCGAGGCGGCGACCGGCCGCGAGGGAGTGGAGAAGGCCGCGGTCGAAACCCCGGACCTGGTCATCCTGGACATGGGCCTGCCCGACGTCGACGGGTTAGAGGTGATCAAGTCGATCCGCGAGTGGTCCAGGGTGCCGATAATCATCCTCTCGGTGCGCGAGCAGGAGGACCAGAAGGTGGGCGCGCTGGACGCGGGCGCCAGTGACTACCTGACCAAGCCGTTCGGCATGGGCGAACTCATGGCCAGGATCAGGGTGGCCCTGCGTGCGCTCGCCCCGGGACAGGACACGCCGATCATCGACATCGGTGATCTGGAGATGGACCTCACCAAAAGACGCACGACGATGGGCGGGCAGGAGGTCCGCCTGACGCCCACGGAATACGAGCTGATGAAGTACCTTGCGACCAACGCCGGCAAAGTGTTGACGCGCAGGCAGTTGCTCGAGCAAGTGTGGGGGCCCGACTTCACGTCCGACGTGCAATACCTGCGCGTGTACATCGGCCAGCTCCGCAAGAAGATCGAGCCCGACCCCTCGCGCCCCCAGTACATAATCACCGAGCCCGGTGTAGGGTACAGGCTCTCCGCCCCCGGCGACCTCTCCTGAGCGCTAGTTGCTGATGAACTGCGGGTTCGTCGGCGACTGCAGGTACATCACCTGAGGGTTCCCGTAGCGGCTCCTGTAGGAGCTGATCACCTTCTGGATGGCGTCGGCGTTCGCCTTGGTCTTCTGGTGCACCATCAGCAGCACCTTGGTCGTCTGCTTCACGATAGCCTTGTCAGTCTTCTGCATCTGGCCGTACGCGTCGAACACGGTGAGCCCGGCGGGAAACGCGGGCGTGACGACCTGGTTCAGGAAGTCGGCGAACTCGGCCATCGTGACGGTGCCACCCGCCTGCTTCTCCAGGCCGCAGTAGATCTCGCTCTTGACCCATGTCGGCTGCGAGCTCTTGGCCGCGCTGCTGCTTCCGCATCCCGCGCAGGCGGCCACGATGGCGAGGGCGGCGGCCAGGGTCACGAGCAGGACGTTTTTCGAGCGCGCGTGCATGGGGTTCTCCTTGGTTGTTCGTCGGACCCGCGAGGCTGAATACCAGGTCTGCGGGCGCAGAGCCTACACTATTAAATGACGGCCATCGGTGCAAAAAGGGAACTGTCCCCTTTTAACATGCGCCCGACCACTATTGACTTGTTGTCACTAGTGCATTATCCTCGTTAACGACAGCTTATCAGTACTAGCAACACGGAGGTTTGCACATGTGCGCTGAAGAGAAGAAAACCGACTGCGGGTGCGGAGGCCATGAAGGCGGCCACCACCACGGCCCGCATGGGCGCGGAGACTGCCACATGGGAGCAGTCTCAAACCGTTTCCTGAGGCCCTATATCCTGCTGCTGCTGGCCGAGGAGCCAGTGCACGGCTACGAGCTGCTGGGCCGGCTGGCGGAGTTCGGCGTGGACCAGGCCAGCACCGACCCGTCCATCCTCTACCGGGTGCTGCGGATGATGGAGTCTGAGGGGCTGACCTCCTCCAAGCTCGACCCCAGCGGCTCCGGCCCCGCGCGCAAGGTCTACCACCTCACCGACGAGGGTCGCGAGGTGCTGGACATGTGGGCGGCCAAGCTCAAGCAGATGACGTCGTTCTTCGACGGGTTCGCAAAGCGCTACGCGAAGCTCTCGAAATCATAGAAGGTGATGGCCTTGGACAATTCGATCGAAGTCAGGGGGCTGTCCAAGAAGTTCGGCCAGCTGCTCGCGGTCGACCGGGTCTCGTTCGGCGTGGCGGCGGGCGAGATCTTCGGATTCCTCGGTCCCAACGGCGCGGGCAAGACCACCACTCTCCGCATGCTCACCAACCTCACCCGGCCGACGTCGGGCAGCGCGACTATCCTGGGCATGGACACGGTCCGCGACACACTGAAGGTGAAGGCGGTCATCGGCATAGTCCCGGAGGCCTCCAACGTCTTCAACGAGCTGACCACCACCGGCAACCTGCTGTTCACCGGCTCGCTCTACGGGCAGGGCCGCTCCAGGCGGACCGCGCGCGCGGCCGAGCTGGTCGAGCGGTTCGACCTCGTCGAGCACAAGGATAGGAAAGCCGTCGAGCTCAGCCTCGGCCTCCGGCGCCGCCTCACGATAGCGATGTCGCTCATGCACTATCCCAGGGTCGTCTTCCTCGACGAGCCCACCTCGGGGCTAGACGTCGAGAGCTCCAGGCTCATCCGCGAGATCGTGGAAGAGCTGCACCGCGACGGCGTGACCTCGTTCATCACCACACACAACATGGAGGAAGCCAACCAGCTCTGCCATCGCATCGCGGTGATCAACAACGGCAAGCTGATCGCGGTCGACACGCCCGAGAGGCTCAAGCAGGCGGCGGCCGAATCCCAGGCGATAGACGTCTCCTTCGACAGGCCGGTGAGCGCCGACGAGGAGAAGGGCCTGGCCCGGCTGCCTTGCGTCAACGAGGTCCGCCCCATCGGCGACAAGTACCACCTGGTCACCTCCGACCCGCCCTGCGTCCTGGAGGCGATGTACCCCTTCATGTCGGAGCGCGGGCTCAAGCCGGTCTCCGTTAACACCTTCGGCCCCTCGCTGGAGGACGTGTTCGTCAAGCTGACCAGCGATGCGGGGGGAGGTGGCACCGATGAGTGATCCCGCCGCGAGCGCGCAGCCGGTCCGCGTCCCGGTGTGGGACGGCCTGCGCAAGGCGTGGGCGATATCCAGCAAGGACATGAAGATCTACTACTTCCAGCCGGCGGTGCTGATCTTCGGGCTGGTCTTCCCCATCGCGATATTCTTCGCGTTCATGATCGGCAGAAACGTCGAGGCGGTCACACTCTTCCCGGGGCTCATCGCCCTGACCCTGTTCTTCTCCACCACTACGGTGGCGCCGTTCAGCGTGCCCTGGGAGAAGATGACCAGGACGTTCGAGCGCCTGCTCTTCGCGCCCGTCTCGATGACGGACGCGGTCCTGGGCAAGGTGCTGAGCGCGTTTGTGTTCGGGCTGGTCGTCTCGCTGTTCCCGCTGGCCATCGGGTTGATCTTCTTCGGTTCGACCATCGCGTCCTACGGCGCGCTGATCCTGGCGCTGGTCCTCGGCAACCTCTGCATGGCGACGATAGGAATGCTGATCTCGACGGTGAAGGCGGACACGCCTCCCAAGGTCATGATGGTCCTCAACCTGGTGCGGCTGCCTCTGATGTTCATCAGCGGCATATTCATCGCGATCGCGTCGCTGCCACTTTACGGGCGCGTGCTCTCCTGGTTCAGCCCGGTGTCGTACGCCGCGGACCTGCTCTACAAGGGGCTGGGATTCAAGGACTACTTCGGCGTGGCCATCGACGTGCTGATGCTGGTGGCGTTCACAGCGGCGATGTTCGCGCTGAGCGTCATTCGCATGCGCGCCTGGAACAGGTAACATAGTAGGCAGGACAAACCGGAAGGTGACTCAGATGCTGATCGAAGACTACGAGATAGAGCTCTCGACGCCGGCCTGCGACCTCGAGTCGCCGGTCTACATGGCGAAGGTGAGCCTGGCGAGCGACATCGGCGAGGTCCTGCCCTACGTGAACGCGACCGTCGAGAAGGGCGAGTTCGTGCCCGGCATACCGGTCCTGGTCTGGAAGGACGGCGGACGCAAGTACGCGCTGCGTCCCGGAGAGATGGCCATCAGCAGCATCACCGACAAAGAAGAGGCCGGCGCACTGGTCGCGACCCTGGTCGACAGGATAAACGCGATCTGGGAAAACAGGAGCAGCCTCGAGCCCAGCTACGCCAGCTGGGAGAAACCCAAGGTGCTCGACCTCCTCAAGCTGCTGCCAGGCACCAACTGCAGGGAGTGCGGGGTGCCGACGTGCATGGCGTACGCCGCGAAGCTCGCCGCGGGCAAGATGCGCCTGGAGGACTGCCCCCGCCTGGGCGACGAGGACTGCGCGGAGCAGCTATCATGCCTGCAGGACATGGGCCTCTAGCGGCAGGGTGGAGCTTGCCTCGCGGGAATACATACTGTGTGTGTCGCCGGCATCTCGCTGACTTAGCCCGGATTGCGCACTGTTTAGTCGCGCTGGGTTTGCTCTCGCCAGGCCTGGTATGAGGCTTCGCGGGGGTCTGACCCCAAAACTTGCATTTCGAGGAAAAGGAGACGGAGATGAAGCGAGCACTCGGGGCCAGGATGGCCCTCTACCCCATGCCGGTCACGCTCGTTGGCGCGAACGTGGAGGGCAAGCCCAACTACATGACGGTGGCCCACGTCGGAATAATGGACCTGGGCAGCATCAGCCTGGGCGTCAACAAGGTCCACTACACCAACCGCGGCATCGAGGAGAACGGGACCTTCAGCGTCAACCTCCCACCGGAAGACCTGGTAAAGGAGACCGACTACTGCGGGCTCGTCTCAGGGAGCAAGCGGGACAAGGCCGGCCTGTTCAAGACGTTCTACGGCGTGCTGGGGACCGCCCCCATGATCGAACAGTGCCCCGTGAACATAGAGTGCAGGCTGGCGTCCACCATCGACATGAAGACGCACGACATCTTCATCGGGGAGATCGTCGAGGTCCACTGCGACGAGGACTGCCTGGACGGCCAGGCGATCGATATCACCAGGGTGAAGCCCCTGCTGTTCGCGATGGGCGACCCCGCGCAGTTCACTGCGTCCTCCAGCTACTACCGCCTGGGCGAGCGCCTCGCGCCGGCCTGGGAGGCGGGCAAGCCGCTGTTGAAATAGGCCGCGGGCTTCAGCGACAGGCTATGCCGCCGCAGAGGACCACGTCGCCGTCGTACATCACGACGGACTGGCCGGGCGCGACCGGCTCCTGCGGCTCCGAGAACTCGAGGACCGCGAGGTCACCTTCGAGCGGCGCTAGAACCCCCTCGACCTCCGGGCGCCTGTATCGTGTCTTCGCCAACACCGCGATCGGCGCATCGGGCCTGGAGATCGACAGGTAGTTCATGTCGCGCAGCGCCAGGCGCTCCCGGCAGCGGAAGCGGCTCGCCGGCGCGACCGTGATAGAGTTGCGCTCCGGGTCGACGTCGATGACGTACACCGGCTCGGGAGTCGAGACCCCCAGTCCGTGCCTCTGCCCCACCGTGTAGTTGTGCAGCCCGCGATGGACGCCGATCTCCATGCCGCGGTCGTCGCGGATCGGGCCCGGCCCGGGCAACGAATCCGCGTGCGCCTCGATGAACTCCGCGTAGCCGCCGTCGCCCACGAAGCACACGTCCTGGCTCTCCTCCTTGTCGTGGACCGGCAACCCCGCTTTCCTGGCGATCGACCGGGTCTCGGTCTTTTCCAGCTCACCCAGCGGGAAGAGGGCACGCGCCAGCATCTCCTGGCTCAGCGAGTAGAGGAAGTACGACTGGTCCTTGGACTCGTCCGCGCCCTTGCGCAGCAAGCGCCTGCCGCTCGCCGCATCGGTCTCCAGGCGGGCGTAGTGTCCCGTGGCCAGGCGCTCGGCCCCCAGGCGTCCGGCGGCGTCCAGCAGCAGGTCGAACTTCACCACCTCGTTGCATGGCACGCAGGGGTTGGGGGTCTCGCCCGCCAGGTACGACGACACGAAGTAGTCGACGACGTGCCTGGAGAACGCATCGCTGAAGTCGAGGACGTAGAACGGGATGTCTATCGCCTCGGCGACCCTGCGCGCGTCCTCCATCTCGGCCGAGCCGCAGCAGCTCTTGCTCGAGCAGCTCCACCCTGGCTCCGAGAACAACCGCAGCCCGATACCGATGACCTGGTTGCCCTGCTGTTTAAGGATCGCCGCGGCTGCCGAGGAGTCGACCCCACCGGACATCGCGACCGCGATAGTGCTGCTCAATTGATTCCTCTGTCGTAAGACGGTTGTTGCTGGTTACCATGTTCGAGTTTATTCCCGGGACGGTCAACCGGCGACACCAACACAAAATGCACCACCTATGCCTGGCACCAGTGGTGCATTTTAGCGCGATTGGCTGTGACTAGCAGGCCTGCCCCTTCATCATCATCTCTTTTTTGCATTCGGGGTGATGGTGCACGGGGGCGTGGTGCATCGCCATGTGATGCATGTTCTTGTGGTGCTCCATCGCCTTCTTGTCCCAGCCTTTGCCGCACTCGTGCATTGGTCCGTGGTCCATGTGGTGCGGGTGCATCCCGTGCATCATCATCATCTTCCTCTTCATCATCATCTTATGGTCCCGGGGACTCATGTGGTACGGCGGCGTCTGCATCATCTTGTGCTTGACGATGAGCAGGCACAGGCACAGGGGCGGCAGCATCATCTTCAGCACGTGCTCCCAGTCGTGGATGCGCTTGAACTTGACGCACGAGCCCTTGATCTTGATGTAACCCACGGGCTTGACCCCGCCCCTGAAGCCGAAGCCCCCTCCGCCGCTCTTCTTACCGATCTCGGGCCCGTCCTTCTTCTCCTCGTCCTCGACGCTCTCCTCGCCCCCGCCGCCGCCTCCGCCCATCATCACCTTCGCGACGGGGATGATCGTCACCCGCTCGTTCACCTTGATGGGCTCGCCGAACACCTTACTGGTGCTGAAGCCCTTCCTCACCGTGTGAGCCATTCCGTCGTACACGTCGTCGAATTTCAAGCCATCCACCTCCCGCAACAGGATATTTCTTGACCGCTCCGGTTAGATTCGCGTCGGAGGTGAGCTGTCCTGTGCGGCAGCCGGGATTGGCGGTGCGGACGGGGGGTTCAGAGGTCCGCTTCGGGCAGGTGCTCCTCCAGAGCCTCGACGGCGCCGGCAAGGCCCTCCCTGCCGAACCCCACCCTGAAGTGGCTCTCCCCGAAGTCGAACATCGAAGCAGGCAGCAGCAGCACTCCGGCCTCGGAGATCATCTTGCCGCAGAACTCGTCCGCGCTCTTCGACGAAAGCAGGCGTGGGAAGGCGACCGTGCCGGCGGGAGGCCGGTTCCAGTAGAAGTACTCCGGATAGCGCTCGAAGAAATCATCGAGCAGGTCCAGGTTCCTGCCGATGCGCTCGAGGTTGGCCGCAACGATGCTGCCCCGGGATTTGAGCGCGATCGTCGCGAGCACCTCGCTGGGCGCGCTCGAGCAGATGGTCGTGTAGTCCTTCAGCCGGGCCAGGCGCTCCATCATGCCGGCGTCGCGCGTGGCCAGCCACCCGATGCGCGCGCCCGCCATCCCGAACGCCTTGGACATCCCAAACAGGCACACCGCCCTCTCATAGACGTCGCAGGCCGACGGCAGCCGAGCGCCGGGCTCCTGCTCCAGGAACATGTACATCTCGTCGGAGAACAGGTAGGCGCCGCGCTTGCGGGCTATCTCCACGGTGCGCTCGAGGTCCCTCAAGGACGCCTGGCAGCCCGTGGGGTTGTGGGGAGAGTTGATCACGATCAGCCTGGTGTCGGGTCGCACGTGGCGCTCCAGCCACCTGGGGTCGAAGCGCCAGCCCTGCTTCTCGTCGGCCTCCCAGCGCTCCACCTCGCAGCCGATGGCGCGGGCAACCTCCGAGAGCGCCTGGTACTCCGGGTAGCAGCAGATGACGTGGTCGCCGGCCTCCAGGATGGCGTTCATGGCCAGGAAGATCCCCTCGACCGGCGTGCAGACCAGCAGCTGGTCCGTTCCGATGCCCTGGTAGATGCGCGCGATCTCCTCGCGCAGGAAGGTGGCGCCCGCGGTCTCGGTATAGCCGAGCTTCAGCTCCTCCCAGAGCTCCAGCTCGTCGTCGCCGGCCATGGCGATGAGCTCGGCCTGCGAGATCGGCTCGCAGTCGGAGGCCGCGAGGTTGTGTTCGACCGAGAACTCGTGCTCGGAGAAGAACCGCTCCAGCCTGAACGTCTCAATCATCATCGCCCGTCTGCCTTTCATGCCTGAACCGCAAAGGTCAGTTTAGCACGCGGGCCAGCTTCTCCTGCGGGTCAGGTCTGATAACATCGGAGGCGGCCAACAAGGAGGAACCATGGCGCTTTATGTTTTCGAGGGAAGGAAGCCGAAGGTCGGTCGGAGCTCGTATGTGCACGAGCGCGCGGTGGTGATCGGCAAGGTCACTATCGGCGAGAAGTGCTTCATCGGCGCGGGGGCCGTGCTGCGCGGCGACTGGGGCGAGGTGATCGTTGGAGACGGCTCCAACGTGCAGGAGAACGCCGTCATCCATGCCGGGCCGGACTCCGTCACGCACCTCAGCGACAACTCGCACATCGGGCACGGGGCCATCCTTCACGGCTGCTACCTCGAGGAGCACGTGATGGTGGGCATGGGCGCCATCATCAACGACCGGGCGCGCATAGGCGAGAACTCGCTCATCGCCTCCGGGGCGGTGATCGCGCCCGACGCGGTGATCCCCCCCGGGAGCCTCGCTATCGGCGTCCCCGCGCGCGTGGTCAGAGAAGTCAGCAAGCAACAGCTCGACTTCACCTGGGCCGGGACGCGACTGTACCAGAGCCTGCCCGAGCGCTATCGCGAGACGCTGGAGGAAGTGTCGTTCGAGGAGTGCCAAGAGTAGACGCGCATTTCTCATGTCGAGCGGCGATCAATGAGTGCAATACTGGAGCACAAACCGACGATGAAGGAGAGCTGATGGCCACCGAACCGGACCGCCCGGGCATTGCGATCACGATAGTTCCCAACATGCGGGACCTCGGGGGATGGCAGACCCGCGACGGGGGGCGCGTGCGCTCCCGCCTGCTGTACCGCTCAACGGAACTCAACAAGCTCCAGGGAGACGACGAGGTCATCTTCGCCGGGCTGGGGATCCGCTCCATCTACGACCTGCGAACCGAGGCGGAGCGCGACCAGCAGCCCGACCGTGTTCCACCGGGCACCGAGTATGTCGTTTGTGACGTGCTCAAAGACTCGCCCAATGCCGCCCCCGCGGAGCTCCTGAAGTTGACCTCGGACCCGAAGGCGGCGGAGGAGATGCTCGGTGGTGGCAAGGCCGTCTCTCTGTTCGAGAGTGGATACCGCGAGAGCGTGAGTCTTTCAAGCGCGCTGGCAGCCTACAAGCGCTTGTTCTCCGACCTGTCCCGCGACGAACACCGTCCCGCGCTCTTCCACTGCACCACGGGCAAAGACCGCACCGGCTGGGCGGCGGCGTCCATGTTGATGCTGCTGGGCGTTCCCGACGACGTGGTGATGCAGGAGTACCTCCTCACCAACGAGGAACTCCTGCCGGCGCTCAAGCCGATGTTCGACCAATTCGAATCTAAGGGCGGCGACCCGGAGCTGCTGATGCCTGTCTTCGGCGTGCGCCACGAGTACCTGGAGACGGCGCTGGACGAGATGCGCAAGCGGTTCGGGACCATCGAGGGCTACTTCACCGAGGGCCTCGGTCTGGATGCCGGCGTCCTGCAGGCCCTGCGGGCCGCTTTCATCGAGAGCGACGGCTAGGAGGAAAGCGCAACCGGAATTGATATGCGTTCACGCAAAATGCACCACTGGTGCCGGGCGCCGGTGGTGCGTTTTGCATTACCGGCGCTCGGCGGCGGCCCACTCGAGCCAGTCGGCGATCTCGGCGAGCGGTATGTGGAAGAGCATGTCGATGTGACCGCATCCCTTGATGGGCAGGAACAGCGTGTTCTCGGACGACACCGCCCCGAGCACCTTCTCCTTGATGTCCTCCGGGCGCATGAAGTCTTTCTCGCCGGCCGCGGCGGCGAGCGGCGCGGTGATCTTGCTCATGCCCTCCTCGTAGCTGAGCGTCTCTTGTCCCTCGATCTCGAGAGTGGTGAGCTCGCCCTTGCGTACGGTCTGCACCGTCTGCGCCAGGTGCACGCAGGTGACGTCTCCGCCCGCCCAGGTGCCGAACAGCCCGCAGGCCTCGAACCCCATCTGTTCCGGCCTCATGTAGACCTTCATTAACGGGCTGTACATCACCAGCCTGGCGAGGAGCGGGTGCCGGAACCCGACCCTCAGGGAGAGCCTTCCGATCTGGATCACAGGGCGGGTCTTGGAGCGGCGGATGAGGTATCGCTCGACCTTGCGCATCAGCGACTGCGCCCACGGGTGCCTGCGCAGCCGCTCGCGCCAGTCCGGGGCGTCGTCTGACATCGCGAGGGGGCTTCCCGCCGTGAGACCGCCGGCGATCTTACTGTTGCGCTCGCGGGCGACCTCGTCGTCGCGGGTAACGGTGATGCTGCCCCTCTCCATCACCGCGCCCTGCAGGTACGCGTAGAGAGCCATGCCGCCGTAGGAGTGCCCGAAGTAGAACGGCGCGTGGCCGGTCTCCTCCACCACGCGGTCGATCACCGCGGGCAGGTCGAGCGCACCCAGCTCGTCACCGGAGTGGCGCCAGCCGCCCTCGTCGCTGCGCCAGGGCGCGTGGCCCGCGCCGCGGAAGTTCATCAGCCAGACTTCGTAGCCGAGGTCGTAGAGAGTCTCGGAGAGCCGGAAGCCCGCGAGCGGCAGGTCGAACTCGTAGCCGCAGGAGGCCTGGCCGTGCCCGCACACGATCGCTCGCGCTCCAGGCCGGCGGTACCTGCGGCAGCGGAGGACGACGCCGTCTGCGGTCTCGATCTCGACCGTCTCCGGCTGCGGAAGTGTTCTCGGCACTGTTCCTCCATCTCATGCAAGTTAAGGGGTCTGACCCCACAACTTGCGTTCAAGGGATGCTCAGCACTCCGTTCTCGACCCGCGCGGGCGTGCCCAGCTGCTGCGACATCCCGGCGACCTGCGAGAGCCACGCGTTCCCTTCGCCCCCGCCCATCAGCCCCGGGCGTCCGTTGTTGATGTAGACGGGGTAGACCTTCGCCCCCAGGAAACCGCTCGCGTCCATCGAGAGCTCGGTCAGCACCGTGTAGTGGGCCTCGGGGCTGCCGGGGCTGAACACGAAGTTGCCCAGCGAGTTGGCGATCATCTTCCCCTTGTAGAACTGGAAGCCCTGAACCACGTGGGGGTGCGTCCCCAGCACCAGGTCGGCGCCGTTGTCGATCGCCAGGTGCGCCAGCGCCGTTTGCGCCGCGTCCGGCGTGTACTTCTTCTCGGTGCCCCAGTGGAAGGCGACCACGACGATGTCGGCGTTGGCCTTCGCGTTCACCACGTCCGCCGCGAGCTGCCCCGTATCGGTCGCGTCGCAGACACCCGGGTATCCCTTGTCCGCATACCAGCCGGCGTAACCGATGTCGTCGTAGCCCAGGAAGGCCACGCGCAGTCCCTCGGCGTCGAGGTAGGCGGGCACGTGCGCCGAGGCGTAGTCCGCGCCTGCTCCGCAATGCTTTATGCCGTCGGCGTCCAGGGACGCCAGGCAGTCGGTGAGAGCCGTGGCGCCGTAATCCCTGGCGTGGTTGTTCGCCTGCGAGACCACGTCCACGCCCGCGTCGCGCATCGGCACCAGCGCGGCCGGGTCGCCCCGGAAGGTGAAGCTCTTGCCCTGCACCTGCTCGCCCCGGTATGACATGGTGCACTCGAGGTTCGCGAAGGTCATCGTGGCGGCGCGCAGCTTGTCGCGCACGCCGGTCCAAACGTAGCCGAACCCGTTGGCTGAAAGTATCGGCGACATGTCGCCGCCCAGGTTGGTGTCGCCCACGGCGTCGAGAGTCCAGCGCGCGGTGCTCAGGTAGTTGAAGTACATCGGCCTCTCGACCACTATCTTCGCCGTGCCCGCGGCCGTCACCCTCGCCGAGAAATCGTGAGCGGAGTCGTTGGCCTCGCCCAGCGTATCCTTGGCGAAGACCGTGCTGCGGCTGTTCCCGGCGACCGTGACCTGCTGGCTGCGCGTCGAGCCGTCGCCCAGCATGTAGGCGATCGTGACGTTCGCGGCGGCCGCCTCCGGGTTCTGGATGCAGATATAGGAATCGAAGCCGGGGCGGCAGGTGCCCTCGGCGAAGTAGAACTCCCTGGCGGGCGCGGCCGAACCGACCACGTCGTGTCCCCCGGTCCAGCCTCCCTTGTAGCTGAAGTACATCGGCCGCTCGGCGATAATCGCCGTGCCGTTGAGCGTCTCGACCTTGGCGGAGAAGTCGTGGGCAGTGTCGTCGTTCTCGCCCAGCATCTGCTTGACCACCACGGTGTAGCGGGAGCGCCCGGCGATGCTGAGCGGCTGCACCTTCACCGCGCCGTTGCCCAGCATGTAGGTCACTCGTACCTGCGACGTTTTCGCGCCCGGGTTCTGTATACAGATGTAGGGGTCGAAGCCGGGGCGGCAGGTGCCCTCGGCGAAGTAGAAGGACTGCTGCGGCGCCAGTGCCCCGATGACGTCGTGCCCTCCGGTCCAGGCGCCCTTGTAGTTGAAGTACATCGGGCGCTCGGCGACGACCAGGGCTCCGTTGGTCGTCTCGACCTTGGCGGAGAAGTCGTGTGCCACGTCGTCCCCCTCGCCTAGCGCGTGCTTGACCACGACGGTCGCGCGCGAGCTGCCCTTGACCGTCAGCGACTCGCTCACGGTCTTGCCGGTGCCGAGCATGTAGGTGATCTTAACGGCCGCGTCTCCCCCGCCCGGGTTCTGGACGCAGATGTAGGGGTCGAAGCCCGGCCGGCAGGTCCCCTCCGCGAAGTACCAGGCCGTCTGCGGGGCGGCGGCGCCCACGACGTCGTGGCCTCCGGTCCAGACGCCGTTGTAGCGGAAGTACATCGGGCGCTCGGCGACCACCGGACTGTCGGCGTCGACCTTCACCGAGACGTCGCTGCCCTTTGGCACCTCGTTGCCGACGTCCACCGTGGTGCGGCTGCTGGGCTTAAGTGAGTAGTCCTTGCGGACGGTCTTTCCGTCGGTGAGCATGAAAGTGAGGTGCGCGGCGGTGGCGCGCGCCGACGGGTTGAACAGGCATATCCACTCGTTGAAGCCTGAGCGGGTCGTGCCCTCGGCGAAGTACCAGGTCCTGGACGGAGCCGTGCAGCCCATGACGTCGTGCCCCCCGTTCCACGCGGCGAGCGACACGGTGGGGGCCGCCAGCACGGCAATGAGCGCCAGCAGAACCGATATGACCAGAGTGCGCCTCTTTGACATGATTACCTCCTGTCGCGCGGCGAGATTATTCTAACGCAAGTTCTGGGGTAAGACCCTTTGACTTGCGTTTTGCAACAAAAGGGGTCAGACCCCTTGTGTCGCATTGGCGCGCGGGCGTTGCCGGCGGGACGCCCGCGAAGCCAAATATCAGACGCGGCGGGCTCATAGCCTTCGCCACTGAGCATTGGCCCATCGGTGCAAGCCTTGTTGTCTGATAGGATACCAACCAAACGTAAAGGGCTTTACGTGAGGAGGCAAGATGTTCTGCAACAAGTGCGGCAAGGAAGTCAAGGAAGGCAACGCGTTCTGCACCGAGTGCGGTGCGCCGGTCAAGGAAGAGCCGGAGGCGACTGCGAGCCAGCCGAGCCCGCCTCCCCCCGCAACTCAGTCCTCTCCGCCTCCCCAGACGCCGACGGCGCCTGTTCCACCCGTTCCTGGTGCGCCTGAGCCGGGCGCGCCCGCGTTCGCGGCTCCCCCGCCCCTGCTGCCCCCCAAGAAGAAGCATACCGGCCTGATCATCGGAATCGCCGCGCTCGCGGTCGTGATCGTCGCTGTCGTCCTGGTCCTCGTCCTGGTTGTGTTCTCAAGTGACACGGGTCAGGCCAAGAAGCTCTTAGGCAAAACTGAGCCGATCATGAGCGGGCTGACGACTAAGGGCACCACTCTCGGCACGGACCTTGACACCCTGCTCAACGACGTCCCCACGATGCAGTCTACAGCGCAGTACGAGGCCGCGGCTGACAAGATCAGGGCGCAGGCGAAAGAGATCAACAAGGGTCTGGACCAATCGCAGAGCTACATGAACCAGATGCAGAAACTCAACGGCGTCGCTGCCTACAAGGAGTTGGCGTCCGTCATTTCCGATCTCATCAGGACCGACAAGAAAGAGATGATCCAGGTCACCGATTTCCTCGACTACATAAGCGAGCAGTTCAAGGCCGTGGACGCCGGCAAGTCTGTAGACTCCAATGCAGTCGCTCAGCGCACCAGCGAGTTTGTCTCAAAGCTAAAAGCGCTTGGAGCGCAAGCGCAAGATCTCAAGGATAAGGCCGCAAAGATCAAGGCAGACAAGAACCTCTAGACTCGGCTCAGATGTAAAAATTCAAGAAAGGGGTCTTACCACTATCTTGAATATTTGCGTCTACTTGATGTCCTTGCGCTGGAAGACCGCGATGGCCGCGCCGAAGCCGATGGCCGCGAACGCCAGCAGGATCAGTATCGATTTGACCGGCACGTTGCCGCTGTCCAGCACGGACAGGGGGTTGTACCAGTGGAATACCCCGAACCAGTCGATCTTTGCGACGACCGAGGAGTACTGGCTCACGAAGTGCAGGACGTAGAAAAAGAGCGTGAGTCCGGTCGCGGCCATGGCCGCCCGGCGCGGGTCGTCCAGGAGCGCCGAGAACAGCAGCGAGTAGCCGGCGATCGCCAGCCCCAGGCATATCCCCAGCGGGAGGAAGGCCGCGAAGCCCGCATATGACACCTTGGCGCTGAACGCGCTCCCGAACGCGATGGCCCCCACCGCCGTCACCACCGTCAGCGCGGCAATCCCCGCGAGCAGCCCGGCGCCCTCGCTGACCAGCACCTTCCAGCGCTCGACCGGCTGGGCGAGCAGCAGCTCCATGGTCCCGTCGCGTATCTCGCCCGATATCATCGCCCGCGTCCACGCGATCACGAACGCCGCCATGATGATGACCCAGATGAAGCCGACCAGCTCGATGGTCATGTAGTTGTTGAACGAGGCCGCGTTGATGTTCTGGACCCCGAAGAACTGCAGCAGCCCCTTGGGGTAGTTCTTCAGCAGCTCGGACTTCGCGGCCATCGTCTTCTTGAACGTCGGGTAGACCGCGCTGATCATGAGGATGTACCCGAGGATGCCCAGCGCGTAGACAAGGGTGCCGGCCCACCTGTCCGAGAGAGTCTTGCGCAGCACGCTCAGGTTCATGACTTGCCCCTTCTCAGGGAACGGGGCGGCAGAGGCGGCTTCACCGCGGGCTCGTCTTCCTTCTTCTCCCCGGGGAGCTCGTAGAACTCGATGAAAACGTCCTCGAGGCTCGCATGCGAGACGGTGAAGTCGGCGACGTCGTGGCGGGCCACCAGCCTCAGCAGCGGGTTGATGTCGCCGCGCAGCTTGAGTTGCGCGCGGTTCCCCATCCGCTCGACTTCGCTCACGCCCGGCAGCGATTCCAGGTCCAGGTCGCCGGGGATGGCCCCCTCGAATATGATCTCGACGTTTCGCAGGCGCATCGCGCGCAGGTTCTCCATCCTCTCGGTCGCGACGAGCTCGCCCTGGCGGATTATCCCGACGCGGTCGCAGATGCGCTCGACCTCGGGCAGGTTGTGCGAGGAGAACAGGATGGTCGCGCCGCCGCTGCGGCGCTCGTTGAGTATCTCGTAGAGCTCCCGCTGTGTAAGCGGGTCGAGCCCGTTGGTCGGCTCGTCCATGATGATGACCGGCGGTGTCTTCATCAGCGCGAGCACGATCGCGAGCTTCTGGCCCATCCCGCGCGAGTAGCCGGCCACCCGCCGCGAGATGTCGAGGTCGAGGCGCGACGCGAGCTCGAGGCCGGTCTTTTCGCCGGTGCCGTTGAGCGCCGCGATGTACCTGATGTGCTCCTCGCCCTTCAGGCTGCGGTAGAGGCGGGCATCTCCCGGCAGGTAGCCGACCTGCCGCTTGACCCCTACACTCTGGCTCCAGGTATCGAGGCCGAGGATGGTGCCGCCGCCCGTGGTGGGCTTCAGCATGCCCATCAGCAGCCGGATGGTGGTGGTCTTTCCGGCGCCGTTCGGGCCCAGGAAGCCGAAGACCTCGCCGGAGCCGACCACGAGGTCCAGGTCTTTGACCCCCAGGACTTTTCCGTAGTACTTGGTGAGCGAACTGGTGCTGATTATTGTTTCGGGCAAGGACGAACTCCTCTCGGACCAAGAGCATTATACAGGAGCGGTGCACCACTGGTGCCTGGTACCAGTGGCGCGTTTTGACCCTTCGGCCCGGTTGGGATAGATTCTATGGGTCAAAGGAGCGGCAGATGAAGGCAAGGCGCGCGATCGTCATAGGGGCCGGGTTGGGCGGGATGACCGCCGCCGCATATCTCTCCAGGAACGGCTTCAGGGTCGACATGTTCGAGCGCAATCCCCACCCGGGCGGCTACGCCTGCAGCTTCGTGCGCGGGCAGTTCGAGTTCGAGGCCTCCCTGCACGAGCTCTCCGGCGTAGGACCCGAGGACAACCGCGGCGGCTGCTACAAGATGCTCGCCGGGTGCGGCGTCGCCGACAAGGTCGAGTTCCTCCCCATCGATCAGTTCTACACCTCCATCTACCCCGACTTCACGGTCACCATCCCGCATGGCTGGGAGGCGGCCGAGGAAGCTTACGCCTCGGTGTTCCCCGAGGAGCGCGCGGGCATCCACCGCGTACTGACCCTGATGCGCAAGATGTACGAGGAGGTCTCTCTACTCTCCAAGGCCAAGGGGCCCCTCGACCTCGTCTCGTTCCCCGTGAAGGGCACGCACATCATGCGCTCGGTGGGGCTCACCGCGGCCCAGGTCATCGACCGCGAGTTCAAGGACCCGAAACTCAAGGCGCTGTTCTGCGACGTCTGGGGCTACTACGGCCTGCCGCCCTCGAGGGTCGCATGGCAGATCCTCGCGCTGGGCAACTCGTCCTACCTCGAGCACGGGCCATACCACGTGAAAGGCACCTCCCAGGCGCTCTCCAACGCCTTCGTCGAGGTCATCGAGGAGAACGGCGGCCGGGTGCACCTGCGCAACGGGGCGCGCCGCATCCTCACCGACGGGGGCAAGGTCACGGGCATCGTGGCCGACGACGGCGGGACCTATCCCGCCGATTACATCGTCAGCAACGCCAACCCCATCACCGCCTGCTACCAGCTCATCGGCAGGGACAACGTGCCGGCTTCCTACCTCAAGGCGCTGGCGGAAGGCCACATCGCGATATCGACCTTCAACGTCTACATGGGCCTCGACTGCCCCGCCGAGGAGGTCGGCATCCTCAACCACGAGTACTTCATCAACGAGTCCTACGACATGGACGAGCACTACCAGGCGATGTTCTCGACCCACCGGCAGCCCTACTGGGTCGTGACCAACTACAACTCTTCCGACCCTGAGTTCTCGCCGCCCGGGACCTCGGTCGTGGTCATCACCTGCATCGCGGACCACGGCGCCTGGACCCGCGTCCCGCCCGACAGGTACGTCGACGAGAAGACGCGCCTGGCGCACGAGATGATCGAGGCGAGCGACGTGCACTTCCCGGGGCTGGCCGACCACATCGCGGTGCTGGAGGTCTCGACCCCTGTCACCAACATGCGGTACAGCGGCAACCCCGGCGGCTCGATCCTGGGGTTCGACTTCGACCTGCTGGGAAGCCCGCTGATGCGCCTGCCCAATCGCGGCCCGCTCGAGGGGCTCTACTTCGCGGGCGCCTGGGTGCGCCCCGGCGGCGGCTTCGAGACCAGCATACAGTCGGGCGTGTTCGCGTTCGGCGAAGTGATGAAGGACGTCAAAGGCATCAAAGGGATAGCGCGGGCGATGCCGGCGCTGGGATGAGCGAGGAGAGGGATTGGCACTCAGGGACCTGGGCGACTCGATATTCGACATGACGCAGATCGGCCTGCTGGTCGGCAAGAAGATCTACTCGCGCAGCATCGCCGACGAGAGGGACATCGACCCTGCCGCCGTCCCGGAGCTGGTCGCGGGGCTGCACCAGGAACGCGTCCCCGCGGTGGTCGCCGAGATCATCCAGGAGACCCCGACGACAAAGACCTTCAGGCTGGTGCCGGCGGGCATGCCGCTGTTCCCGTTCCGCCCGGGGCAGTTCCTGACCCTGTTCCTCACCGTCGACGGCGTGCGCACCAGCCGCGCCTACAGCATCTCCTCGCCGCCGACCCGCATCGGCTCGGTCGACGTCACCGTGCGCGGGGTGCCGGACGGCTTCGTGTCCGCCTACCTCGTCGACGAGGTGGTCGAAGGTGACGAGTTCGAGATCTCCGGGCCCGGCGGCTTCTTCTACGCAGAGCCGCTCATCGACACCAACGACCTGGTGTTCCTGGCGGGCGGGAGCGGCGTCACGCCGTTCATGAGCATGATCAGGACAGCGGTCGACCTGCGCTCGAACGTCCGCATCAACATGATCTACGGAAGCCGCACCGTCGACGACGTCATCTTCCTCGACGAGCTGACCCGCATCGGCCTGGAGTACGAGAACATCAACGTCGCCCTGGTGCTGAGCGAGCCGCCCGACGGCTACGAGGGGGTCTGCGGGTTGCTGGACGCACACACCCTTGACCCGCTCATCGGCTCTATCGAGGGCAAGACGTTCTTCGTCTGCGGCCCGCAGGCGATGTACGGCCTGTGCGACGAGTCGCTGGCGACCCTGGGGGTCCCCGCGCGCTCGATAAAGAAGGAGGCCGCCGGCCCGCCGCCCGACATCACCATGGTCGAGGGATGGCCGCGCGAGATCGCGCCGGACGAGGTCTTCACAGTGAAGATCGCCGACGGCCGCCAGCGGATCCAGGTGGCAGCGGGGGAGCCGCTGCTCAACTCGCTGGAGCGAAACGGCATCGCGCTGGACAACCTGTGCAGGTCTGGAGAGTGCGGCGTCTGCCGCGCCGGCCTGCTGACCGGGCGCGTCTTCATGCCCGCGGGCGTGGCGGTGTGCAAGACCGACCTGGCCCACGGCTACATCCACCCCTGCATGTCCTACCCGATCAGCGACGTGACCATCAGGCTGTAGTTGCGAAGCGTGAATGGGAGGGGGCAGGGTAAGCCTTTTGCTTGCTGTCCTCGCGTCTGTGATATCAGAAGACTCTCTATTCTCCCAGAGCCGCTGCGGAGGCTGCGCAAAACGCTTACCCTGCCCCCGGCAGGACATCCCCCTTTGTAAAGATAATCAAAGATGACTGCTGACCAGTAGGAATGACTGTTGGCGTGCAATCGAATATGCGCAATAACGCCGGCTCTCGCTTGTACACCTCTAAGGCATCCATTCCGTTAACATATTTATAATCTCTGGTTGACATGCGGGCGGCGCAGGACAAGGAAAACTCACGTGAGCAATGGTGAAGTATGGCAGATAGCGCACGATGTCGACGTCGGCGGCGGCGCGATCGCCTTCACCAGGGGCGAGCAGGTCACCATCTACAGCACAGTGCCCAACGAAGAGCGTCCCGAGTACAGGCACTTCGTGTTCTCGAGGGTCATGGGCCAGTGGTACCAGCTGAGAGACGAGGACCTGGAGGCGCCGCAGCCGGCCGGCACGCCTCAACACTTCGCGCCGGGCGACGCGTTCCAGCAGGGCGTGATCGCTCCGGGGCAGCCCGGGTCGTACTCCAGCCCGGGGGACGCCTTCGGCCAGCCGGCCCGGTTCGGCATCCCGGCGGACGCGTTCGGCCCATCGTACGGCGCGGCGCAGGCCGCCCGTGTTCCGCAGACGCGCACCAGGAGCATGTCGGGCAAGGACGAGAAGCGGGTGATGTGGTTCTCGGGCGCGGTGACGGCTCTCGGCGTGCTGATCGTGATCACGACCTTCCTGCCCTGGCTCCAAATCATGGGCTTTCAGCTCGGGAGCGGCTGGAACGCGATGATGCACGGCAGCAGCGGCAACGGGTTCTCCCTCTTCATCCACGGCGAGGGCGTGCTGTTCTTCACGGGCTTCTGGTCAATCCTGGTGGGCCTTGCGGTGATCACCGGCGGGGTCATGCTCTTCATGCGCTACACCGCCGGTAGCTGGGTCGCGCGGATCGCCGGAGGGGCCGGCGTCATATGCTCGGCGATGACCATCATCACGATCGTCACGCACAGCTTGAGCGCGGGAGCAGGCCTCTGGCTGTTCAACCTGGTGAGCCTGGCGACGGTGATCGTATCGGTGTGGTCTATCAGGGCTTTCCGGTAGCCGGTCTCCGCGTTCGCGCCGGCCTTCATCAGGCGCGAACTAATCCCCCGGTCTACTTCAAGTGCGGGAGCTTGTCCTGGAAGTCGGGCTCGGTGCAGCCCTGGCAGGGCGCGTTGGTCGCGACGCACCACTTGAAATCCGTCCTCCAGACGCGCGTGGGACAGTCGGCGTGGGTCGACGGACCTCGGCATCCCATCTTCAGCAGGCAGCGGTCCTCGTCCTCGGCGAGGTCGTTCCAGTCCTCCACGAACCGCTTGTCCTCGAAGGCCTTGCGCCGCTCGCAGATGTCGTGGACCTTACCCTCATAGAACCGCTTGAGGCGCATCTTGTCGTCCAGGATCGGCGCCTCCTTGTGCTCGCCGACCCAGAGCAGCAGGTCCATCAGCGTCCCGGTAATCCAATCTGGATGGGGCGGGCAGCCGGCGACGTTGATGACCGGCTTGGAGGGGTCGACCGCCTGGACCACGTCGGTGGCGGACCCCGCGCCGGTGACCGATACGTCCATCATGGGGATGCCGCCGAACGACGCGCAGTTGCCGACGGCCATGACGGCCTCCGCGCCGGGGATCAGCTCGACCAGCCAGTCGAAGATGCTGCGGTTGCCAGGGAGCATCCGGCCCATCATCTCCTCGGTGGTGTCGGTGAGCCCGAAGGTGCAGAACGCCTCGCCCTCCCCTGTGGGGATCGCACCCTCGAGGACCAGGATGTACTTCCCGGCCTCCTCCTCCTCGGTCTTCTTGATGATGTCGGTCGCCGCGTAGCCCTCGGCGGACATCAGGTCGGGCTGGTAGCGCAGGGCCACCTTCCCGTGCACCAGCGCGCCGGGCCGCAGCCGCTCGCTGTCCATCAACGTAATGGTGCAGCCGGTGCAGTTCTGACCCTGAATCCAGATGACCGGGGCCTTGCCTTCTTTGAGATCTGTGAGGTGCTCGTGGACGTCGTCGACGAGCTCGTCGGGCAGATCGAGGTGGTCTGCTATCTCCTCAGCCTGCTGGCGGGTCTTGTCATGGTCTTCTTCGCTCATGCTGCTCTCTTCTCGATCGCCGATATCAGGCATGTGTAATTATAGCGGTCGTCAGGATGCGGCGAATACAGGACCGGGATCCTCAGAATCTCCGAAACGCTTCGGGGCGTCCTGCGCCGGTCTACTTCGGGCGCAGGGTGCCGGCGAAGACCTGCCAGGCCAGCACCGACTTAGCCGTGAGGCTAAGTATTATGTAGACCTTCTCGCCGAACAGGTAATCCCGCCATGGTCCTACCTTCTTGTACTGCAGGACCATGTTCACAGCGAAGATGTTAAAGAAGATGAAGATCGAGATCATTATGCCGTAGACGAAAGCGGGCACCTTGTTCGCAGGGTTGGACGCGGCCGAAACGAAGTACAGCGCGATCACGACCCACGGCACGATCCCGGCCAGGCAGCCGAAGCCGAACGCCGTCCAGTTCGTCTTGACCGTGGTCTGATTGTGCAGCTCCATCATCAGCCCGAAGAGGATCATCATCATGTTCAGGAAGAAGATCAGGATCAGGCTGGAGAGGTCATACATGCCTGCCAGCATGGCGATCACGACTATCATGATGGACGAGCTGAAGGCGTACTCAATCCACCTGGCGTAGTTGATGTGCTTGAGCATCTTCCTCCTGTACCAGCCGAAGATGCCCGGCGAGGCAATCAGCAGCAGGGCCGCGGCGCTGATAAACAGGAACGCGGCAACCACAGGGCCGAGCCGGAGCGTCCCCACCTGCCTGGCGACAGGAAGGGGGAAAGAGCCGGGGACGGCTTTGCCGAGGTAATGCGTCGTAACCGGCAGGGCATAGTTGTTGCTGAGAGCAAGCATCAGGACGGCTTCGACCAGCAGGACGAGACCGGTGACAAGGTTGAACACCCGCAGCCGCTTGAATCTCTGCTCCGGTGCCTGAGGTTCCCTCTCCTCGTCCATCGTGTACCCCTTCCCCTCGGATAACATGTTGTTACTGGAGTGCCACCCGCTCCTATCTTATGCTCATCAGGTGTGCCGCATGGCCTGTGGAAGAAATCTCGCATAGAATGACCCCGTCGGACATCCGAACTGGACCACCCGGGGGTGACGCAATGGCGAAGAAGCAGAAGAAGGAAAAGAAGCGCTGGAAGTTCCTGTGGAAGAACGTCGGCGGGCTGGGCAGGCTGAACAGGATCGCCGCCGGCGCGGCGCTGCTGTACGGCGCGTCCAAGCTCAAGGACGATCCGGAGAAAGCCGCGGTGCTCGCGGGGTTCGGCACGTACCTGATCGTGATCGGCGGGCTTCTGGGCTGGTGCTCGCTGCGCGCGCTCTTGCACAAGCCGACCAGGCGCGCCCGCCTGAGGCATTACCCAGAGACGGAATAGCGCTCGACAGAACGTGAACAAGGGCCTGGCGCGCGCCAGGCCCTTTTTTTCGCCTGCGGCACACCTTTTCGCGGCGCGGCGCCTGATATACCATCTCGGTTGAGAATCTCGACAGGAGAGGGACTTGAGATACATCCGAAGCGCGGACGCCTTCCTCGGCAGGCGCTCGAAGGTCACGATCGTGCTGGTGTGCGTCGCACTCATCGCGGGGCTCGCCATAACCGACCAGTACTACGGGCAGAACTTCTCGACGGCGCTGTTCTACGTCGTCCCGGTGCTGTTCGTGACATGGTACGTGGGACGTTCGGCGGGTATGGTGCTGGCCCTGCTTTCCGGCACGGCCCTGCTCATCACCGACTGGGCCTTGAAGAGTGGGCATCACGCCGTGATGGAGTTCTGGAACGCCGCGTTCCCGTTCTTCTTTTTCGTCATGCTGGTGCTGCTGGTCTCGTTGCTCAAAGAGGCCCTCGCCCGCGAGGAGGAGCTGTCGCGCGTAGACCCGCTGACCGGGCTCTACAACCGAAGGTACTTCAGCGAGATCGCCACGGGAGAGATCGAGCGGGCGAAGCGCTACGGCCACGCGATCAGCCTTGCTTACATCGATCTCGATAATTTCAAGACCGTGAACGACACGCTGGGACACGAGGAGGGGGACGAGGTGCTGACGACCCTGGCCCGCGTCTTCCAGGAGAACCTGCGCTCGACCGACATCGTCGGGAGGTTTGGCGGCGACGAGTTCGCTATCATGCTGCCCGAGGCCGGCGCGGCGGCGGCGGCGGGCGCGGTGTCCAAGCTGAAGGACGGAGTGGCCGAGTCGATGACCGGCAACGGGTGGCCGGTGACATTGAGCATGGGGCTGGTCACCTGCGAGACCGCGCCGTGGGGCCTCGAGGAGATAGTGAAAGAGGCCGACGCCTTGATGTACTCTGTGAAGGACAGCGGCAAGGACCGCTTCGCGCAGAAGGTGATAGACGAGTCCGCCGCTGACCGCTTGCCTCCTGCGCCCACGCGGAGCGCCACGAGCTGACTAGGCGCACCACCGGTGCCTGACCCAGTGGTGCATTTGAAACTACCGAAAGGAAAGATGACTTGACCGTGCGACTGGAAAACCTGGACTACCTGTTCAACCCCGGCTCCGTAGCTTTCGTCGGCGCGACGCAGGCTAAAGTGAAATGGGGCTTCATCGTGTTCAACAACCTGGTGGCCGGCGGCTACGAGGGCAATGTCTACCCCGTCAACCCGCGACACGATGAGCTGCTGGGGATGAAGTGCTACCCCAGCGTGAGAGACATCCCCTACGACGTGGACCTGGCCGTTTTCACGGTCCCGGCGAGCGCGGTCCTGCCGGCGATGGCTGACTGCATCGCGAAGGGCGTCAAAGCGGGGCTGGTGATCACCGCGGGTTTCGGCGAGCTCGGGAAAGAGGGCGCCGCGCTCGAGGCGGAACTGGTGCGAAAAGCCGAGGAGGGCGGGATGGTCCTGGTGGGCCCCAACGGCCAGGGCGCCTGCTGCCCGGCCAACCACCTCTACCCCTGGATGCCTCTGTTCTACCCGCGCGCCGGCGGCGTAGGCGTGATCTGCCAGAGCGGCAACATCCTCAACATGCTCATCGGGCACGCGCTGGACGCGGGCTTCGGCGTGTCCAAGGCCGTATCGAGCGGGAACGAGGCGCAGCTCAAGACCGAGGACTACTTCACCTACCTCGCCTCCGACCCGGCCACCGACGTCATCGTGGCTTACGTCGAAGGCGTCGAGGACGGGCGCCGGTTCCTGGAGCTGTCGCGCGCCGCGGCCAGCTCCAAGCCGGTGGTCGTGCTCAAGGGCGGGCGCACCGACGCGGGGATGAAGGCGGCAAGCTCGCACACGGGAGCGCTCGCGGGGAGCGCCGAGCTGTTCGACTCGGCGTGCCGTCAGGCGGGGCTCGTCGTGGCCTCGACCATCGATCAGGCGGGTATAACGGCGAGCTCGTTCGTCAACAGGCCGCTGCCCGCCGGCCGAAGGGTCGCGATAGTGACGGGCGGAGGCGGTCTGGGCGTGATCGCGGCTGACGCCTGCACCGACATGGGCCTCGAGGTGCCACGCCTCTCGCAGGCGACCCTGGAGAAGATCGGCGCGCTGCTGCCGGACTACTGGGTCCCGGGAAACCCGGTGGACCTGGTCGCCGGCCTCGACCTGAGGGTGATAAAGCCGATCCTCGAAGCGCTGCTCACCTCGGGCGAGGTCGACTCGGTCCTCTTCATCTTCATCGAGTCGCAGCGGAGCAAGGGGATCAAGATCACCGAGGTCGACGGGCAGGCGGTAGAGCTGGGCGTGATATGGGACATGATGACGCAGAAGCTGGGCGAGTACCTGGCCGACCTCTACGTCATGGCGCGCGACGTGGGCGTCCCTCTGTTCGTGAGCTCCAACTTCGAGCAGGTGGGCGGGGCCGAACCGGGCACCCTGGGCGGTGGAAAGAACCCGATGGTATACCTGGACGTGGAGTCGGCATGCGCCGCGATAGCCGCGATGTCTGATTACGCGGATTTCAAGCGTAGCATCTCATAGCCTCGGCGCCCCGCCGGCTGGCGTTAACTCGCAGGCGTGGTAGCAACACCAGATGTGACGGGGGCGGGGTGAGCCTTTTGCGAGCGTTTCGCAGCGTCTCGNNCTTTGAAATCAGCAGACTCCCTATCTCCCCGAGACGCTGCGAATCGCTCCCAAAAGGCTCACCCCGCCCCCGTCTGACACCCCTCTAAACAAAAGAAAATCTAAGATGACTGCTGACCAGTAGGAATTACTATGATGACTGTAAGTTCAGCAGGTCCGAGCCCAGACACTTCTACGTCATTTCGCAGGCTTCTGGTTATTTGATACCAAAATGAACCCGCAAATCCTGCCGCGCGGTTTCGAGAGGTCGTATACAATAGCCCGGGAACGGAGGCCCGGATGTATCTGCTATCGAGCGAAGAATCTGGCCGCTGGGAAGCGGCGGCGTCAGAGATACTGGACGGTAAAGGCGAGTCGGTCGCCCGGGCGGCCGCGCGGGTCCGCCCGGACATGCGCGCTGCCTTCTGCTACTACGTGGGCACGATGCTGGCCTCGCAGGGGAGGACGGACGAGGCGCTGCCCTGGCTGGAGTACGGCAAGGCCGTCGAGCCGATCCCGGCCTGCTCCTACCTGCTGGACCTGCTGGACCGCCAGGGCGGGGAGTTCGTCATACCTGAGGTGGCTTTCACGGACCCACGGCCCTGGGGGCATTTCTCGAGCCTGCCCTCCCTGAGCTCAGCGCGGACCAACTTCATCGAGCGGGCGACCGCCTCGCTGCCCGATTTCGAGGCGCCCCTGCGCTATGCGGACGTCGGCTGCGGGAGCGGAGAGCTCGGGATACGCCTGGTCCGGTCACTCGAGTCGGCGGGCAAGATCACCGGGGTCGAGGACGTCATGCTGATGGACCCCTCGCCGGGCATGCTGGATCTCGCCCAACGCAACGTCGGGCAAGCTTTCCCGGGGGCGGCGGTGACCCTGGTCCAGGCAAAGCTCGAGGACGCCCGCGAGCTGCCGGGCCGGTACGATTTTTCGATCGCGTCCTCATCCGTGCACCACATGACCGCCGAGCAGAAGTCGGTGCATCTGCCCAGGCTCGCCGAGGTCGCCGACCACTTCCTTCTCTCGGAGCTGGAGGGCAACCACGACTACCCGGCCCTGGGCTCGCCCGAACTGGCATTCTCGGTCTACCAGATCTTCGGCCGGGGCGTGCAGTGGGTTATGGACCAGCCGGCGCCTGGCGAGGTGCAGCGAGCCTGCGCCGACACTTTCCTGATGACCGAGGCGATATCGATACTGAGCCAGCCGCGCGGCGAGCGCACCGAGTATCACATGCTCAGGGGTCAGTGGAAGGAGCTCCTCGGCCGCGGGCTCTCCGGTTTCGAGTGTGTCTGCGAGGCGACCTGCTACGCCGATGAGTACGTAGAGCAGTTCATGCTTCACTACGCGCGCGGGGCGGCAGCGCGATAGGCCGGCAGTACCCCTCAACGGCTCCAGCAATCCGATTGCACCACAATGGCGCTTGCGAGCGTCAAAACATCGAGGCGCACGGCACCGGGCACGAGGCACTCGCGTGGGTTTCGGTGGGAAAAGGCTTCGCCGGATCGATCCGCAGGCTGTCCCGAGGGCGGAAAATGGCCGTCCGCGGCGTAAAAGACACATAGAAAACGCGTGAAAGCACTACTTGCAAAATCGCCCGCGGACAATAGAATGGCGGAATATGGTGGAGGTACGGAGGCAACTTGCACAGTAACAGCGCTACTTACCGGTCGATAGTCTGGCTGGGAGAACAAAAGAGCTACAGGGTCACTCTGCTGGTGGGGGTGGCGTTCCTGGCGGTGCTGATGCTGGCGGTCTGCCCCTTCCTGCTGGCGAATGACGCCTCGTCGTTCGGCAGTTTTCCCGACGGCTCGCGCATCGCGGGCCTGAACGTCAGCAAGCTGTCCAAGGACGAGGCTATCGCCCTGTGCAGGAAAGAGCTTGCCGCGCAGGCGGCCGCGCCCCTCGAGCTCAAGGTGGACAACGAGAACTACGTGGTCTCGCCCGCCGAGGTGGGCCTTGCCATCGACTACGAAGGGATGGTCTCCAAGGCTTACCAGCAGGCCTGGCACGTCAGCCTGCCGGAGCGGATGATCAGGCGCTTCCTGGGAAAGCCCAGGAAGGTCGACGCCCCCGCCCTTCTGACCTACGACAAAGCGAAGGTAGGGGCGTTCGTCCTCGGGGCGATGCCTGACATCAACTGCAAGCCGCGCAATGCCTACATCGACGTGTCAACGGGCTCGGCCGCGATCATCTCACCGCGGGATGGCAGGGAGAGTGACCCCGCCAAAGTCCTGACGGCGGTGCACAAGGCGCTCGAAGGTGGCAGCCGCACGGTCGTGGTCCCGGTCGACAAGCGCACCCCACCGGAGATAACCAAGGTCGCCGTCGGCAAGTTCCTGCTGGTGAACCAGGGCTCGCACACCCTCAAGCTCTATAACGGGGACAATATGCTGGCCGAATACCCGGTGTGCGTGGGCTCACCCCAGTACCCTACCGTCATCGGCCAGTGGAAGATAGTCCAGATGGAGAAGAACCCGACCTGGTACAACCGCGGCTCCACCTGGGCCGACAACATGCCCGCGATGATCCCGCCGGGGCCCAACAACCCGCTGGGACCGCGCGCGATGGCCCTCAACGGTGGAGGCGACCTGATCCACGGCACCTCCGACACAGGCTCGATTGGCACCTCCTCCTCCCACGGCTGCGTCAGGATGTACATCTCCGACGTGACCGCGCTCTACGAGCAGTGCTTCGTGGGGATGCCGGTCTACATCATCAAGGCCTCGGGACAGCCCAACTTCGACTGCTCCAGGCATCCTTTCTGGTGGGGAAAAGAGTAGCGGTCACTCCCAGCTGGAGGGTTTGGTGGTGATGCGGCCGCCCCTGACCTCGAACGCCTGCCAGCGGTTCTGCTCGATGTACTCCAGGTTGATGAGCCTCTCACTGATCAGCTCGTGCTGCCATTCGATGAAGGGTCCCATCTGCGTCCTTGCCGCCTTCGCGTTCATGTATTCGACATCCGAAGAATAGCCCTCCCGCCCAGGCGGCCACGGGGGAACCAGATGCTTCCCCCCCACGGGAGAGGACAAAACGCCCCACAAGCCTGAAGATGGCCCGCGCCGGTCAGGTATCTCGGGGGTCATCATGGTCTGAGTTGTCGGCAACAGCTCAGTCGCCACGATGGGCCACTCCTTCAACGGTCCGATGAACATGTGGCCGAAGGCGATGGTCTCGCTCGGCATCTGCGGCGCCGCGTCGATCAGTTCCTTCAGCTTGCTGATAGCGCTCTTCATCGCGTCGGGGTTACCGGTGACCTTCGTCGCCACGGAGTCGGCGAGGATGTCCGTGTACTGGTCGAGCGACTTAGCGCTGTCGATGGAATATCTGCGGACCAGCAGCCACAGGGCTATCGGCCATCCGACCACCAGCAGCATCATGGGAACGAGCATGACCACCATCATCCTCTCCAGCGAGAATCCGCCGAGGATGCCGGTCATCATCACGATCAGCGGCGCGGCGATGAACGCGATCCCGGTCGCCCCGCGCCACACCGACGGCTCCAGCAGCCCGTCACCATCAACGGTGTGAGCGAGCTCGTGGGCCATCACCGCTTCCCGTTCAGCCTGGCTCAGTCCGGCTCCCAGGAGTGTGGGTGTCACCGCGATGCGATCGGCGCAGCGCTCCTTGAACGCGAAGGCGGTAGGGGTCGGCACCGCCACCACTTCGACGGCCGGCACCTCGACTCCCATCCCGATGCCGACGCTCGCCAGGTCACCCTGGAAGCCAGCCAGCGCGGCCTCGTCGTATTGCGCGGCTCTCGTCGTCAGGTCCTTGAACTGCTGCCTGGCGGGGGTCATCAACCGCGAGATCGCGACGTAGAACATGCCGAACATCGGGAGGAGCCTGGCGAAGAACATGGCGATCGTGGACGCTTGGGTCCCCGTCTCCATCTTGAGGCCCGAGGGCACTCCGGCAGTTATCGTACGCGCCCAGATCACCAGGAGCACCGTCCCCGCGACTATCAGCAGGAGCGGCACAACCGCTATGGCACGGTGGAGCGCCACCTCACGTTTGTTGCGCCTGATGCTTTTTTCGACCGCCGGCTCGAGGTTCATGTGCCGCATACCACCCGATCGTGAGGCCTCAACTGGATATGAGTTGACAATAAAATGAAGGACGGAGTCAACGAACAATCGTAGCGATGCCGGCGGGACACCCGCGCTACGGAATGCAACAAAAGGGGGGTCTGCCCCCGCGAAGCCATATTTCAACCATCATCGATTACACGCCGGGAATGATTCCTACTGGTCAGCAGTCATCTTTGATTCTTCTTTTATATATGGGGGATGTCCTGACGGGGGCAGGGTGAGCCTTTTGCGAGCGATTCGCAGCGTCTCGGGGAGTATAGAGAGTCTGCTGACTTCAAAGACGCGAGGACCAGCGAGNNCCTGCGAGTTAACGCCTACCGGCGAGACGCGCCGAGGCTATATGTCCAGGTCTTTGAGCGTGAACAGGAAGACCGCGCCGTCATCGTTGCAGACCGTAAGCTGTCCGCCGTAAAGCTCTACGATCTTCTTTACGATGGAGAGCCCGATGCCCGTCCCACTGCTGGCGCCTTTCACGAACGGCATCAGGAACCGGTCGATCGACTCCGGCGGTATGCCGACGCCGTTATCCCGCACCACGTACTTGTGCGCCCCGCCCTCCTCGCCCAGGTAGCGCACCTCTGTGACGAGCCCTTCGCAATCGTTATGCTCCAGCGCGTTCGTCACCAGGTTCAGGAAGAGCTGGTACATGTGGGTCTTAGACGCGCGGACGGTCCCCAGCTCCTTATCGACGGCGACCTTGACGTCCCTGCCCCGGATCTCGAAGGCCTGCTCATCGAGGACGAGATCGACTGTCTCGGCGATCTTGACGTCGCAGACCTCGGCAGGCCGCTGCCCGGCTTTCGCCAGCGTCAGGAGGTCGTCGATAAGGGTGCTGCACTTCTGCAGGTTGCGCCTGATGGTGTCGGTGGAAGTTGTCACTTCTTCCCGAAGCTCCTCGAGATCCATGCCCAGTGAATCCGCCAGCAGCTCGCAGGCCAGAGCCATCGCGCCTATCGGGCTGCGAAGGTCGTGCGAGACGGTGTACGCGTAGCCCTCGAGCTCGGCGTTCACCCGCCGGAGCGCATTCTCGGAGTGCTTGCGCTCTATGGCGTAGCGGATCGACCGCGCGAGCAGCTTCACGTCGACCTCTCCCTTGACGAGGTAGTCCTGGGCGCCCATCGCCACGGCCTCCGCCGCGGTCCGCTCGTCGTTGAGCCCGCTCAGGACTATGATCGCGACGTCATCTGGAGCCTGCTGCAGAGCCGTGACGAACGTGCTGATGCCGGTGGTCCCGGGGAGGCCGAGATCGAGAAGGACCACGTCATAAGGTTCGGAGCGCAGGCTCTCGAGCCCGCTCATCAGATCCTTCTCCCAGTGCAACCGGTAGCCGTCGCCGGCCTCGCGGATGAGCTGCTCGACCAGCCTGGCGTCGCCCGGTTTATCTTCAATTACCAGGATCTTTGCCTCGTCCAACGCGCCTCCACCTACCCGCCGTTGGGAGGCAGCTTGACGACGGAGAGCCAGAAGTCTTCGATGGCCCTCACCACGCGTATGAACTGCGCGAAGTCGACCGGCTTGGTGATGTAGCAGTTCGCGTGGAGGTCGTAGGACTTGAGGATATCCTGCTCGTCCCTGGAGGTCGTCAGGACCACGACCGGTATCTTCCTCAGGTCCGGGTCCTCTTTGACTTCCGCAAGGACCTCGCGGCCATCTTTCTTGGGCAGGTTCAGGTCCAGCAGCATGAGGTCCGGGGTCGCGGCTGACGCGTAATCACCGGTTTTGCGGAGGTAAGCGATCGCCTCGACCCCGTCGGGCACCACGTTCAAGCGATTGATGACCTTGCCTTCCTTGAGGGCTTCCTCAGTGAGCCGGACGTCGCCAGGGTTGTCCTCGACCAGCAATATCTCAATTGCCCTGTGGTTCAAATCCTCATCCCCCTTCAGCCGGAATGCTGAAATAGAAAACCGATCCCTTACCTACTTCTGACTCCGCCCAGATTCTCCCGCCGTGTCTCTGTACAATCCTGCTGGCTATGGCGAGCCCTATGCCCGTCCCCTCGGACTCCGCGCGGGACTGCAGACGCTGGAATATCTGGAATATCCGCTCGCTATAAGACTGGTCGAACCCGACGCCGTTGTCCACCACCGAGAAGATCCACTCGTCGCCTTCCCTTCGCCCCTTTACCTCCACGCGCGGCGCCTCGGGCCCGCGGAACTTGATCGCGTTGCTGATGAGGTTCTGGAACACCTGTACCAGCTGGACCCTGTCGCCCCTCACAACCGGGAGATCCCCGTGGGTTACCGTCGCCTGGTGCGTGTCGATGGCGACGCCCAGGTTCGCGAGCGCGGTGGCGAGCACGTCGTTCATGTCGACCGTCTCGAATGGCTTGCCGAACCTTCCCACCCTGGAGTAGTCGAGGAGGTCGTTGATGAGCTCCTGCATGCGGCGCGCTCCGTCGACAGCGAACTCGATGAACTCGTCGGCCTCGTCCCCCATCTGATCCCGGTACTTCTTCTCCAGCAGTTGCACGTAGCTGCTCACCATGCGCAGCGGCTCCTGCAGATCGTGCGAGGCCACGTAGGCGAACTGCTCCAGCTCGGCGTTGGAACGGGAGAGCTCGGCCATGGTCACCTCCAGGTCCCGCGTCCTGTCGCGGACCAGCTCCTCCAGCCTGGCCCTGTGCTCGCGCAGATCCGCCTCGGTCTTCTTGCGGACGTCGACCTCGTGCTCGAGCTCGCCGTACGACCGCTTGAGTTCCGCCGCCATCTCGTTGAAGGACCTCGCCAGGTCGCCCACCTCATTCTGCGCATTCTCCGGCACGGTGTAGTCGAGATCGCCGGCGCCTATGCGGCTCACACCTACCTGGAGTTCGGCCACGGGCTTGAGGGCGGACCGAAACACAGTTATTCCAAACGCGACCACCATGCCTGACGCAAGAACGACGAAGATGCCGATCAGCCAGGTGCTCCTGTTCTCAAGCGCCGTGACGCGCGCGGCGGTCGTCGCCGTCACCGTCTCCAGCACCGAGCTGATCCGGGCGTTCGTCTGGAGGAGGTCGGCCACCTCGCTCTTCACGGCTGGCGATGACGTCTCGATCGCCGTGGTCAGGCCCTGGGCCTCCTGCAACCGAACCAGCCGGGCGGTTATGGACCTGATGTCGTTGACGAAACCTCGCAACCGGTTCAGGTCACGGGTCTCGCCGGTAGCTGGCAGCGTCATCGTATCGAGCGTCTTCTTGGTGCTGACCTGCTTGGCGAGCCACTGGTCACGGGCTCGCGCCTCGCCGTAGAGCAGGTAGTCGCTCCTGAGGATGCTGAGCTCGTAGAAATCCGTCTGCAGCACGTCGACCTTCCTGGTTTCGGCTACAGCCTGCCTGACGGAGAGAGTCGTGGCCAGCAGGACCGCCCCGATCGCCAACGCGATGATGACGAAGACGATAATCTCAATGATCAAAAGAGTCCTGAGTCTCACCCGTAACCTATGTGTCTCGATGGACGCCGGCTGTACCAGCCCGTTCGCACATGGCTTCTCCTTGCATCCTTGGTCCCCTTCCCGGCCCGAGAAACCACACAGCGGGGACAGCCCCCTTTTGCATTCCGGCGCGCTATACTTGAGCGCGTGTCGTGATCGCCCTCAGGAGGACAATTGACGGCCCTGGACGTATATCAGATCAGGCCTTTCGACCCCGAGAGGGACATGGAGGGCGCCCGCAAGGCCTTTGTCAGCGGGTTCCACCATATCCTCTGGCCGCTGATCGACCACGCCGACGGGCTGGTCGAAGACATAATCCTCACCTTCCACAACATGGGCGTCGCGAGCTTCGTGGCGGAGGCGGAAGGCGAGGCCCGCGGGATCCTGATCGGAGGGCTGCCGTTCGAGACGCGGTATCTCATCGGTGACGTCAAGGTCGGGGTGTCCTTCGCCTGGCGCTGGCTGGCCGGCGGCCGCAGGAGATGCGCCAGGCCGTTCGCGCGGGCTTGCCTGCGCCGGGTCATCATCGGCTACCTGCCCTTCGAGTACCGGCATCCCCTGGCACGCTCCACGGAGACCCTGCTGCTCACGTCCCAGAAGGAGTGGCGCGGCGGCATAGGCAGGGTGATGATGGACGCCTGGGTCGAAGAGTCCCGGGCACGCGGCTACACCCGCTCGACCGTTTGCACTGATTCGCAGCTGGCCTGGGACTTCTACGAGAGGTACGGCTTTAAGCGCGTGCGGGAGTTCCCTTGTTCGGCCTACTACTACTCCCTGCCCGGTGAGAACGTCACCGGCTACATCTACTCGCTGGACATCTGAGCCCGGCGGCCCGCCTCACTGGAACTGCAGGGTGTTCAAGATGTTGAAGAACTGGTTCCGCGCGTCCCTGTCATCCGTGGCGCTCCCCCGGAGCGGGGTGGCGAACAGGAACGTATAGCTGATATTGCCCCGGACGATATAGCTCTCGATCTCGAAGAGCGGCGGCTTCTGGTCCATGTAGTAGGTCTCAACAACGCCCTTTGCCCCGGTCTCCGGGGGCAGGGCCATCTCGGTGAAAGTCGAGCCGACGCTAGTGGAACTGGTGCTATCGTAGCCCGACTTGAGGCCCTCGAGGATGGAGGGCCAGTCCCGTCCCGCCGCGACGTTCTCGGTGCTCAGCGTCAGCAGGTGCTGGAAGAACACCTCGCCGGGCTTCACCAGAATGACCTCGTTCCCCTGGCTGGAATTGACGTCCTGGGTCTTGGAGAGATGCTTGAGGAAAGCCTGGTCCTTCTTCTCCCAGCTGGCGGGGTAGCTGAAGGAGATGCCAGAGTAGCCGCTCTTGAACTGCGAGAGACCCTCGACCTTCCTGGTCCGGGTCGACAGCACCAGCACCACGGCCGCCACGGCGATCACCAGCACGGCGACGGGGACGAAAATCTTCACGTACTTGCGGATGCGAACCTTCTGCCGGGACGGCCAGCTGACGTAGTCGAGCGAGCTCCAGGGGACCTTCTCGGGGCCGGGGGTCTCAGGGCCGGCTTGCGTTGGCTGCTCAGCCTTGAATGGCTCCGCGCACAGCCCGCAGAAAGTGGCGCCGTCAGGTTTCGCGGCGCCGCACTTCGGACACGTGGACATCGGTCCCCTCCCCGAATCTCAAGAGCGGGTCGCCCGGCCGGGCGAGAGACGCCGCCGGGCCCCCAGTCCCAGTCATCACGATTAATATAACGGCATCAAGCTTGGATTCGTTAAGCAATTCAGCCATGCACGCGGCCTGGTGTTACAATGTCGGGCGGCGGATTCGAGGAGGGAGAGACCAGTGGAGCCTGACCGGAACAACCTCGACAGGCGTGGTGTGGCGCGCTGCGACTTTCTGCTGGCGGCCGCCCTCGCCTTCGTCATCCTGACCAGCATGGCGATGTGGCTCTACCCCGGCTCCAGCGATCACAACCACTTCACCCACGGGTACTCGTTCACCGTGAACTTCTTCAGCGATCTCGGGGCCACACGCACCTACGCTCACCACCTCAATGTCGCCTCAGCCGTGTTGTTCATGATCGCGCTGGCGGTGGTCGGGCTCGCTATCGTCGCCTTCAGCTTCAACGCCACCGCGATCTCGAGGGTCAGGGGCAAGAACCGGTTTGTCGCGGGGTCCGCCCGCCTCTGCGGCATCGTCAGCGGCGCCGCCTTCATCGGCATCGCGGCGACTCCCGATAACGTCAATGACTCGCTCCACATCCTCTTCGTCCAGATCGCGTTCGGCTTCCTTCTCCTTCTCGTGGTCTTTCTGCTGGCGCTGCAACTGGGCGTGGGGTGGCCGGCCTTCTACCTGGTGCCCAACTTCATCTACCTCGCCATTCTGGCCGCCTACGTCGCGCTCCTGTTCTTCGGCCCGAACCTCGATACGCTCCACGGCCTGGAGATACAGGCGATCGGTCAGAAGATCATCGTTTACGCCTCGATCCTGAACGTCTCCATCCAGGCCTACGGCGTGCGGCGGTTCCTCATCAGGGACTCGGCCGCGGCCTGAGCGGCTCGTGCCCGGCCGTCTATTGCGTCCGGCCTCACCAACTAATAGACTCATTTGCCGGTATCGGACGGTAAGGAGCGCCGCGGCACGGCAAGGCCGCCCGGCTTGATGAAAACGGAGGTAGAGATGGCTGAATTGAAGGAATGCGTACTCGTCGACGGAGTGAGGACCGCGAACTGCCGGGCCCACCCGGCCAAGGGATGGTTCAGGGCGCTGAGGCCCGACGAGCTTCTCACGGCGGTTTACCTGGAGCTGTTCAAGCGCAACCCGCAGGTCGATCCCGCCGACGTCGAGGCGGTCTTCTGCGGCACCGCGAACCAGACCGGCATGCAGAACGACATCGCCCGCTTCGGGTGGCTCGCCTCCGGGCTCCCGGTCAACGTGGCCACCAACGGCGTCAACCAGCAGTGCCCCTCGGCTCTAGCGTCGATCGAGCACGCCGCCCGCGCCATCATGTGCGGCGAGGGCGACACCTACGTTGCCTCCGGCGTCGAGGACATGATGAACGTATCGATGGGCATGGGAATGGACTTCCCTCCCCGGATCGCCAACTACTGCAACCCGGCCGAGCTCCCCATGGGCGCGACCTCGGAGAAGACCGCCGAGCTCAAGAACATCAGCCGCGAGGACATGGAGCTCGTCGCCTACCACAGCCACATCAGGGCGCGCGAAGCCCGGGACTCCGGCAAGTTCTCCGACGAGATCGTGCCGGTGACAGGCCTGGACGACGAGGGCAACGAGTTCGTGGTGGACAAGGACCAGTGGATCAGGGACAACCCCAGCCTCGAGCAGATGGCGGCGATGAAGCCGGCGTTCAAGCCCGACGGCGTGGTGACGGCGGCCACCAGCTCGCCTCTCACGACCGGGGCGGCGGCGGTGCTGCTGATGAGCCGCGACAAGGCCGACGAGCTGGGTATGTCCTACACGCTGCGCTACGGCGGCGGAGTGATGCACGGATACGACCCGACCCTCATGGGCATGTCCGCGGCCGCGGCGTGCAATAAACTCCTCGACCGCAAGGGCCTGACCCCGGCCGACATCGACGTCTACGAGATGAACGAGGCGTTCGCGAGCGTGGTGCTGGCGGTCATGCGCGAGCTGGGCGTTGAGGAGAACGCGCCGTTCGAGAAGACCAACCTATGGGGGGGCGCCATCGCCCTCGGTCACCCGCTCGGGCAGTCCGGCGCGCGCCTCACGACGACCTTGAACAACATCATGAAGACCGACGCCAGCGATGCGCAGTACGGCGTCGTGATGCTCTGCGGCGGCTTCGGCAACGGAAACGCGGCCCTCTGGGAGCGCGTCTGATTTCTGTTAACCATTGATCGACCGTACCGGAAGGCGGGCCCTCCAGAGCCCGCCTTTCGCTTTTCCATAGGTACTACGAAAAGATGAACCTTTCGGCTGATTGCCCCAGCCTCTGACGGTACCGATTACTGAATTAACCGGAGGAGGCTTATGAAGCTGTTCAGCAAAAGAATGGGGCAGGATTCGATCTGGACCAGGGAGCTCATTCCCGCGGACTCGGTGCTGCGGAAAGATCTAATCCGCCAGGACTCTATCTTACGCAAGGACCTGTTTGCATTCGCTAAGTTCACCTCGCCCTGCCTGTCCTGCCCGATCCTGATGGTCGCGGACAAGCGCGTCTGCAACAGGTACGACAGGATACCCGAGGACGTCTGGGACGGGATCGAGGTCTGCCCGATCTTCGCCGAGCACAAGGCGAGCTAGACCGACTCGAGGACATACGATAGTGACAGGTTCTTTCCACTTCTTTTTCTACTCCGGACAGGTGTCCGCGAATTAAATCGATAGTCCAATCGTACGAGTAGAAAAGAAGTGGAAAGTACCTGTCACTACCTGGGGAGGACGCGGCGGATCTCCTCCAGGGTCGTCTGACCCTCCAGAACCTTTTTCACGCCGTTCTGCCACAGCGTGCGCATGCCATCGTCGAGAGCCTCCCTTCTGATCGCGTCTAGCTGGACACCTGGCACCATCAGCTCCTCGATCTTCGGGGTCATCGGCATCACCTGAAAGATGCCCGTGCGGTCGCGATACCCCGAGCTGCACGCCGGGCAACCCACCGCCCTGAAGATGTCGACGCTTTGATCAGCCGGAAGGCCCATCTCGCTGAGCTCGTCGGCCGAAGCCTTGTAAGAGACCCTGCATTGCGGGCAGGGTTTCCTGGCCAACCTCTGCGCGACAATCAGTTTGACCACCGCCCTGATGTAGAAGTGCTCGACCCCCATCTCCATCAGGCGCAGCAGCACCTCGGGCGCGTCGGTGGTGTGAAGGGTGCTCAGCAGCAAGTGGCCGGTGAGGCCCGCCTGCGCGGCCGTGTGCGCCGTCTCGGCATCGCGGATCTCGCCGACGAGGATGGTGTCGGGGTCGTGCCGCAGGACCGAGCGCAAGAGCGGCGCGAAACCCATGCCGATCGCGTTGTTCACCGGTATCTGCGTGGCGTTCTCCATGCGGTACTCGACCGGGTCCTCGATGGTCACGATCTTGGTAGCCATGCCATCCAGGTTGCGGAGCATCGAGTACATGGTAGTGGTCTTGCCGCATCCGGTGGGTCCGGTGTTAAGGATCAAGCCGCTGGGCTCGCGTAAGGCCTGAAGGACGATCGCGAGGTCATTCTCTTCGAAGCCCAGCAAGCGCATGTCCGCGCCGGTGCTTGTCTGGTCCAGCACGCGCATCGTCAGGGATTCGCCATAGATGGTGGGTACGGTCGCGACGCGGAAGTCCACGTCCTTGTCGCCGATCGTCATGAAGATGACCCCGTCCTGCGGCCGCCTCTTTTCGCCGATGTCCAGCTCGGACAGGATCTTTGCACGCGAGACCAGCGCGGCGTAGACCTCGCGTGCCACCTCCTGCACCTTGCCGACCACCCCGTCGACTCTGAACCTTATGGTGGCCTTGTCCGCGCCGGGCTCGATGTAGATGTCGCTGGCCCTTCTCTTAACCGACGACGCGATCAGCCTGTCCAGCAGGTCGGCGGACTTCTCTTCATCCAGCTCGGAATCGATGCACTCCTCCTCCTCCAGCCTGCCCCCCTCGAGCCTGATGACGCAGACGAGTTCCTCATCCTCCGAGATCGCCTCCTCCGAGGTCGCCACCCGCGGATAGAAGTGGTCCAGCGCGGAACGTATGTCCGGCCAGTCGCAGAGGGTGAAGGCCGGGGAGAGACCGGAGGCGAACGAGAGGTTCTCCTGCGCCTGGACGTCCAGGGGGGCGCACGCGGCGAGCACGATCGCCTGTGCATCGATCGAGACCGGGATGACTCGCGACTCGAACGCCATGTTCCTCGGAATCCGCTTGACCGCCCGGGGGTCTATATCATCTGTCACCAGGCTCCGGTAAGGGATCCCAAGATACTGGCTCATGGCGCTCATGACCGCCTGTCGCGGAGCGAGCCCGCGCTCGACGATCACCTCGACAAAGTCCTCGCCGGTCGAACGGCTGATCGTGCGAGCGCTCTCCAGCTGCCCGGCGTCGAGAACGCCGCGCGCGACGAGGACATCCTCGAACCCTTCGTACTCGTTCTGTTCCGTATGGTCGCTCACATCGTGTGGAGGCATGGCTTCAACTCCTTTCCTTGCTTCACTACTTCGCGCGGCAGCCCGTCCCTGCCGGGGGTTTCAACCTTACTTCCTCAGCTTATGAGCAATAGAATGATGTCGGCGGTGTCGAGAGGCGGGACGGAAGATGCGCGATCTAGCAGACAGAGCGGTGTTAATCACCGGGGCGGCGAGCGGCATAGGACGGGCCGCGGCGCTGGCGTTCGCGCGCGAGGGGTCCGACCCGATCCTCCTCAACGACATCGACGAGGCCGGCCTAGCCGACGTGACCCGCGAGGTCGAGCTGCTGGGGCGCACGGCCGTGGCCCTTCCGGCCGATGTCTCGGATGCGGCCGCGGTCAGGAAGATGGTCGAGGCGGCTCTGGCCGCGTGCGGCAGAATCGACGTGCTGGTCAACTCCGCCGGGGTGGTGAGCTTCTGCCCGATCGAGCAGCTCACCCTGGCCGACTGGAAGTCCGTCCTCGACGTCGACCTCGAGGGCGTGATCAACACGGTCGGGGCGGTCTACCCTCACATGCTCACCAGGGGCCAGGGGCACATCGTCAACGTGGCCTCGTCCAGCGGGCTGTTCGATCCCGTGCTCTACCTGGCCCCGTACGTGACCGCCAAGTTCGCCGTGGTGGGCCTGTCGGAGGCATTGATGCTCGAGGCCAGGGTCCACGGGGTCGGGGTGTCCTGCGTGTGTCCCGGCAGCACCGACACGCCGATTTGGGACGGGATCGCGATCAAGGGGTTCAGCGACGGCGCCAGGAAGATGATGTCCGTCGGCTACTCGATAACCACCACCGCCGACTACGCCGCCCGCCTGATAGTGAACTCGGTGAAGAAGGACCGCTTCCTGGTGGTCACCACCTGGTCCGCGAAGACGATGTATTTCATCAGGCGTCACGCGCCTGCCGCCTGGTTCGGATTCATGAAGCGCTTCGCGCCCCTCTTCGCCTTTGTCTTCAAGCGCTACCGCGCGTGAGGCCGGTGATCTCTGGCACGGCCGGCTTCACCCGGCGGGACGATCGAGACGCCGCGCCACCATCTCTTTCAGAAGCCTGCGTGACGGCAGGGCCTTGAGCAGAACGCCTCTGCCCGCCCGCGACTGTGCGGGGATCTCGCCCGCGAATATCCTGCAGTAGTCATCCAGGAACGGGTCGTCGGGCCTGTTCTCGGATGTCGCCAGCTTGAAGAAGAGATCGAAGAGGCGCGCGGACTTCCACTTCATGAAGACGTACTCCGCGCCTATCCCTGGTTGAGCTTGATGAAGCCCTCGAGCCTGCCCTTGTCGCTCAGAATCTTGAGGCCCATGTCGCGCACGGTCCCCGGCGGTACCGGGGCTCCCTCGCGCCGCACCAGCTTCAGCGCCTCCGACGGGCAGCCGGTCACGCACAGACCGCAGCCGATGCACCTGGCCTCGTCGATCGTTGCGATATCATCGACGACCTCTATGGCGCCCATCGGGCAGCGCTCGTCCGCGCAGGTCGCGCAGCCGGCGCATAGCTCCGCGTCGACAACCGGGACGAAGCCGCTGTTGACCAACACGCTGGCGTTGCCGAACTCGATAAGCCCGCGGAGCAGGTGGCAGCAGCAGGGGCAGCAGTTGCATATCATGGTCAGCCTGTCCTGGGCGTTGTTGACCTGGTGGACCAGGCCGGCCTCGTCCATATCGCGAAGCATGGCCTTCATCTCGTCCTTGGTGATCTCGCGGGCGAACCCGCGCTCTACCAGGAAGTCGCACTTGCTGTCGAAGACCATGCAGGCCTCGCGCGGCGCCTCGCAGCGCTCCTCGCACTCCCGGCAGGCGCAGTGGGCCACCCCGACGGTCTTCGCTTTATCGATGAGGTCGTAGAGCATGTCGTAGGTGAGCACTCCCGGCTCGTTCTCGACCTCCTCCTGGACCGGGATGATCCTGGAGATGGCCATCCCGGGGGTCCCCAGCATGCTCGAGTATATCGGCATGTAGACCTGCCAGAGAGGGGCCAGCCGATCGGTCAGCTCGCTTTTGGCGCCCTTCATGAACGGCAGCTCGAACAGCCCGGGCATCACCGGTGCCAGGCTGTACAGCCTTGCGCCGTCGCGCACGCTGGCGAACACGACTCCCCTGTCGGCCAGGGTCTCCAGGACGTCCGCCGCCCCGGTGGGGGGCAACCCTGCTTTCTCCGCCACGTCGTCGGCGGTCCTGGGCATGAACGAGAGGCCCAGCGCCAGCAGGGCTTCGTCCTCGTTGAACAGGATCCTCAGGATCTCATCTATCTCGGGCGCCGGCGGGCAGCCGGTCACGAAAACGTCGAGGTTGCGCCTCAGTTGTTCGTAGACATCCGTATCTTCCACTTCGGGTCTCCTTCACTTCAGTTTGCGCTCGATCGCGGGCATGAACATCCTACTACGACCGCGAGCCGGGCGTGTACGGGAAAACAGAAGGAAGGAAGACTGCCTGGCGTGTCTCGCGCCGGGCCGGTTCGGCCCGTGTCGCCGCCGGGGGTATAATCCGGGTAATCGGCGCAGGGGGTGCCAGTGTTCATCAACCTCAGCAAAGACATGCTGGGCATCGACCCGCACGACGGGACGACGCGCCAGGTCACCAGCTACGGGCGGCGCGAGAGGTCGTACCCGGGCGCGGCCGGGGCGGGGCTCAAGAAGTGCGTGGACCTTCTCCCGGGCAAGCCGTTTATCGCGGCGGACCTGGAGGGCCCGGGCGTCATCACCCGCATCTGGGTCACGCTGCCCCCTCATGTCAACCCCGGAGCCCTTCGCAACGTGGCGGTCCGCATGTACTGGGACGACGAGGACGAGCCGTCGGTGAGCGTGCCCCTGGGCGACCTCTTCGGCGCGACCTTCGCCCGCCCGGTCGAGTTCTCGTCGGCTTACCTGTCAATCACCTCCGGCGCCTACCTCTGCCTCTTCCCGATGCCGTTCCGCCGCATGGCGCGCATCGTGTTCGAGAACCAGGGGCCGTTCGCGCTCAGGGTCTTCTTCTTCCAGGTCACCTGGCTGGACCTTCGCCGCGAACTCGAGAGGAGCGCCCCTTACTTCCACGCCACCTGGCGCACCTCCACCATGGCCCGCGGCGAGGCGCCCTTCACTGTACTGGACGCGACCGGGCGCGGCTGCTACATGGGCTGCCACGTCGACATGCAGGGACTCGGCTTTCCCTGGAGGGCCAACCCGTTGCGCTGGCTGATACCCGAGGGCTTCGGCATGGGCATGCTCGAGGGATGGGAGCGCATGTGGATCGACCGCGACCCGGCCGATGAGCCCGACGTTCACGGGACGGGCGGAGAGGACTACTTCAACGGGGCCTGGTACTTCACCAGCGTTCCGTGCACAACAGCGACACACGGCGTGACCAGGCGGAGCCGCGCCAGGCGCCAGGTCTCCTGTTACCGCTTCCACGCCGAGATGCCGGTCTCGTTCGAGGAGCGCATCAAGGTCACTCTCGACCACGGCCTCGACAACGCCCTTCCTGCGCGCTACGACTGCGTGACGTTCTGGTACCAGTCGGAGCCTCACGCCCCACTGGTGGAGCTTCCCGCCGCCCGCGAGAGGCGCCCTTCAGGCGGCGGCAAGGCGATGCTTTCCATGTCGGTGCCCTTCCTGTATGCGGCCGCGGCCGCTTTGGTGGGAAGACGGGTCATCGGTCGGACGCGCTAGCACGGTGAGGGCCGGTGGGTGCGTACGAGAGAACGCCCGGTGCGGGCTCGCGCCGGGCGTTCTGCTTTCTGTCTATGACGCTCGCGCGCCTTTATCAATCAGGGCACGACCGCACTCGCGGACGTTGAGGCCGTCGAGTCCATCGACATGCTCGGGAAGCCCGCGGCCGGCGCAGGATACACTGTCGTGTCGCCGATCACGTTGTTCGCGATCACCTGGTAGTACCAGGTCCCGGTTCCCGGTGTGTCGGCGAACGCCGGGGACGGCACTACCGGCGGGCTCACCGTCGGCCCGGTAGTCGATGCCGGTGTCCCGATCGTGGTCCATGGGCCTGTCGGAGCGGCCGCCCTCTGGACGGTCCACTGTGTCTCGTTGGTGGAAGTGTCGTTCCAGGTCAGGTTCACCGTGGATCCGACGACGTTTGCCGTCAGCCCGGTCGGAGTCTTTGGAGCGACCCCGATCGCCATCGGCCTCATCATGTCGTCCTCTTCGTGACCGAGCAGGTGGCAGTGCCACACGTACTCCCAGCCGAAGTTGATGGTGTGGTTGACGACCGTGACCGGCTGGCCGGACGGGTCGACGTTGGTGAAGTTGAGCGTGCTTCCAAGCGGCATGGTCGGGTCCAGCGGCCGGATGCTGTTGGGTATGTCGAAGGGCACGTGGGGGATGATCGGCCGCAGGGCCACTATGGCGTCCTCCAGCGGGTTCATCCTGACAGTTTCCTTCCAGCCCAACTCGTTCGCATCTGGTGGCTTAACCATTCCGTCCCAGCCGACCCTGTTGATCAACTGCACGTTGAACATGTGCCAGTGGATGGCGTGGGTATCCACGCCGTTGTGAGTGATCTTCCAGATCTGAGTACCGTCGGACAGCGTCCCTATTGGAGTCGCCGGATTGGCGGTGTTCTGGATCAGCTCGGTTGGTGGATCCGAATCCAGGTATGGAATGGTTGTCTGGTTGAGGCCGGTCGTGTTGGGTATTTCGACGCCCAGGATGGCATTCATGCGGCCGTAGTTTTCCTCGAACAACTCCTGGATCGCCTTGGGCTGCAGGCTCATCAGGACCCCGACGGCCACCGCCCTGGCACCCGAACCTCCACCGCCCGTGATGCTGACGGTCGGCGCCGACTTGTAATTGGCGCCAGGGTTGGTCAGCGTGATCCAGGTGACCACGCCGGGGCTTATATTCGCCAGCGCGGCCGCGTTTATCCCGCCACCGCCGCCGGTGAACGTCACGCCCGGAGCCACGGTATAACCGTGACCCGAGTTGGTCACTATCACGCCGGTAACAGCGCCAGGAGAGATCACGGCGGTAGCTGCCGCGCCCGAGGCCCCGCCCCCGCCTCCGCTGAATGCAACACTCGGAGGTGACGTGTAGCCGCTGCCACCGTTGGTGACGGTCACCCCGATCACCAGACCGTTGGCGACCGTCGCCACCGCTGTCGCGCCGGCGCCGCCGCCTCCCGAGATCGTGACGTCAGGTGGAGAGATGTAGGCGGCACCACCGCTTGTCACGTTGATCTGCGTGACGCCGGAGAACTGTGAGACCGCCGCCGCTCCGGTGCCTCCGCCGCCGCCGGTGAAACCGACGCCGGGCGCACTTGTGTATCCGCTCCCTCCGTTTGTCACCCCGATGGAGGTGACGCCGGAGATCTGTGCAGCCCCGGTCGCGCCGCTCCCACCACCTCCGGTGATCGCCACATTAGGCGTTGAGGTATAGCCGCTGCCTCCGCTGGTCAGTTTCAGTGCGGTCAGCGGTCCGTTGAAGAAGCTCTTGGTCGTATCCTGAATCCTCACATACGAATCGGTCGGGAAGTTGCCGTTGAACGCCAAGTTGTATGCCGCATTCGGCACTATCGGCGGTGCCTGGTAGGTGGCGTAAGCGTGAGGCAGCGCCGCCTTGAGGGCGTTCAGGTTGAACCCGGACATGCCTCCACTCTTCGCCGACGAGACCTGGAACTGCATGACGGTCCTGGTGTTGGGGCCGTAGCCCGCGATAGTCGTGGGCGCTCCGCCCGAACTCGTCTGGTCGGGATCTCCGGTGTAGTAGTCGACGCGCGGGTCGAACGCCGGCACCGGGGCTGGCGCGTCGTTGTAGAGTATCAGCTTGGTCCCGTCGGGGACCTTCGAGAAGTCGATGATGATGTCGGCTCGCTCGGCCGGCCCCAAGAAGAGCGTCTTGTTGGAGACGTTCAGCACGGTGATGTCCCTGCGGTTGTAGATATAACCGACAGGGGTGTTCGGCAGCACGGCCGCCTGCGGCAGGAAGCCGCCCTCGTTGCCGATCTGGACCATCGCCGGCCCCGAAGCCTTGGGATCGGGCACACCGCCGTCTCTACCGTCAGTGGGCCAGCTTGCGGGCAGTCCGGTGTTTGGAGCGGCGGTCACCATGTTGACCTCACCGGCGTTTCCGTCGGCAAGGGTGCCGTCCGCCGCGTTCCACATCTGTCCGTTCGACTTGGCGAAGTAAAGCTGCAGGTTCAGCGTGCGGTCGTTGCAGGCGTTCAGTATCCTGAAGCGGTATGCCTTCGGCCCCACCTGGACGAACGGGTAGGCGGTGCCGTTGACCAGCGGCGTGTCCATGAAGCCTTCCGGCACTATCGACGGGTTGGGAGTGCCCGGTATCGTCGGCGGCTCCCAGGGCGCCGTTGTCGGGTTGTAGTAGGGGTTGGCCACCGGGCCGTTGGCGAGGCCGGTGAACGGTGGCCAGAACCAGGGACCGTAGTCCCAGCGTCCCATGGCATTCGCGCCCGTGATGTCACCGGGGTTCTGGTTGGGCATGTACACGTGGGGAAACCAGAGCTGGCCCTTCCCGCCGTACTTGGCCTTGTCCCAGGTCGGATCCTCGGCGGCCAGCTGTGCATTGCTGGGCACAAACGTCTTGTCCTGGATGACCAACGGGATCTGGTCCGCCGGGATGATGTGGTTGTTGACCAGGGTCTTCTCCGCGGAGTCCTGCACCAGGTAAGGCGCCGCCTCACCGGCGTAGACGTTGAGCCGTGTGATGCCGTAGGCGTGGTCGTGGTAGAACATCAGCCTTGCGCTCTGCTGGTTGGTGTAGAAGAACGTCGCCGAACCCGGCCCTGGATTGGGCATGTCCGGGACGTTCTGGGCGCTTACGCCCTTGGGATAAGCAGTGCTCTCGCCGGCGGGAGTTATCCACTGGTGCATGGTGCCGTCGCTGATCCAGGGGGTGTTGCCGCCGTGGAGGTGGATGACGGCACGGTTCTGCGTATAGGAGTCCATGCCGTTGGGCCCCATGCCGGCGCCCATCACCGTGGTATCCACCGGGATGAACAGGTTGCCGCCGGCGCCCGTCGGCAGGTGGTTGGTGAACTTGACCCTTACCGGCCGGTCCTTCTGGGCGATGATGGTCGGCCCCAGGTAGCTGAACCTGGTCACCTTAGGATCGCTGGAGTTTGTCTGCCGGTAGCCTTGAAGCGTGGTCGGCGGCAGGTCCTTATGCAGTTGCTCCGTGTATCGACCGAGCTCGATCTCGTAGTAGTCTGAGCCCGGGTAGGTGGTCTTGTCAGGCACCGCCACCGGGATGTACTGCCCCAGGTCGTTGGCGTTGGCCGCGCCAAGTCCCGGCAGGGAGTCCACGAACTTCCTGATGCCCGTTCCCGCGGCCGCTGTCTGTATGGCGTCGAACGGCAACCCGACGGTGTCGCTGCCCCCGGTCCAGACCCCCTTGTAATTGAAGTACATCGGGCGCTCCGCCAGGATCTGCTGACCGTTGGTGCACTGCACCTGGGCGCTAAAGTCATGGGCCGCGTCGTTGCCCGTGCCGATGATATCTGCCGGGTGAGCGGTTCCACGTGAATGCGGACCTACGTTGATTGCCTGGGTCTTGGTGGCGCCGTCTCCGGTCATGTACGAGATCTGGACGCTGGCGGCGGCTGCTCCCGGGTTCTCTACGGTGATGTACGGATCGAAGTCCGGCCGCGTGGTGCCCTCGGCGAACGCGAAGGTGCCGGCGGTCGTGGTTGCGCCCATCACGTCGTGCCCGCCGTTCCAGTTCAGCGTGCCGGGCTTGTAGTTGAAGTACATCGGGCGCTCGGCGACGATCGTCTGGCCGTTGGTGCAGGCCACCGTCGCGCTGAAGTCGTGAGCGGGGTCATCCCCGGTGCCCATGGTGTGTCTGGCCTCTACTGTCGAGCGGGAGTTCTTGGCCACGACCAGGCTCTCCGTGGCAGTGCTGCCGTCTCCCTTCAGGTAAGTCACCGTGACGTCTGCGGCGGTGCTCCCCGGGTTCTGTATGGTGAACCATGTATCGAAGCCGGGGCGGCTCGTCCCCTCGGCGAAGTTGAACGTTGCGGCCGGTGCCGTCGCGCCGATGACGTCACTGCCTCCGGTCCAGTTAAGCTCCCCCGATTTATAGTTGAAATACATCGGCCGCTCAGCGACTATCAGCTGCCCGTTGGTGCACTCCACCTTGGAGCTGAAGTCGTGGGCGGCGTCGTCGCCCGTGCCCAGCGTCGTCCTGGGCGTGACGGTTGAACGTGAATTCTTGGCTACAGTGAGCTGGACCGTGGCCGTCGTGCCGTCGCCCTTCATGTAGGTTATCGTGATGTTCGCCGCGGCGCCGCCGGCGTTCTGGATCGTGATGTACGGATCGAAGTTGGGACGGCAGGTCCCTTCCGCGAAGAAGAACTGGTTGGTCGGGGTCTGAGAGACAACTGTTGGAAGGGGGCTGTTGGCGTAGTTGGGGTAGGGGCCGAAATAGTCAGGCACGCCTCCCGGCGTGGGCACGGCTCCCCCGCTGGTGTCCCCCCCGACCTTCATGCCCGCCGCCGCGTTTCGCGCCGCAGCGGCCTTTCTGTCCGCCGGGGTCACCGGTCCCTTGTGGGTCACTCCCTGGGGTTTCCCGGCGGCGAAGGCTGGTACTGCGATCAGCGCGAAGGCCGCTACCAGCAACAGACATACCAGTACCAAGGTTGTCTTAAATCTCATGCTGCATCCTCCTGTTAGCTTGCCTGCTCGCTGGAGCAACCCACTACGCGGTTCAAATCTGTAGCAATGACATACACACAGCCGCAACCTTCATCGCTGCCGCACCAGTTCCTGCAAGAAATCGAAACGATTTTCTTTGACGTGGGTCAACGTGAAACAGGCATTGTGAGTGACGGAGTTCGTGGCGACGAGCGCTGAAGCAAGTTGTCTTTCCAGCTTGCCGGCGCCGGGCCGTTAAGGCTTATCATCCCGGGCGACGTGCGACTCAGCGGTCGCTCTACGCCGTGCCGGTCCGGGAGCGGCCCTATGCCTTCAGGACATCTTCCACGGACCGCCTGAGCGAGTCCGTCTTGGGTCGAGCCCCGTATCCTATGCGCAGCAGGAGCTGCGGCTGGTCGTCTATTCCGGCAAGCGACTGGATCTTCGCCCTGAGATCATCGAGCTCTACGGGCAGGTTGAAGAAAGAGTAGAACATGCTGACGAACGTCAGCTTGAGGATGAATCGCTCCAGCAGCTCCCCGGCCTCCAGCAGATTGATTGTTTCATCCTCGCCATGCAGGACAACCAGGGCGGCGCTCGCTCGCGCCAGTGCGGACTCCTTCTTCGCCTGAGACTTGCTGGTGTTGAACGTGCGCACTATCCACGGGGCGACGCCCGACACCAGTGGAGGGATGCCCAGTGCCGTGGCCAGCATCCCGTCGGTTTTCCTTGACCTGTCCGGGCGTATCCAGTCCGAGAGCTCCCGGGTGAATGCCTTGTCGGCCATGCGCTTGAGGTCGCCCTGCTCAATGACGTCCGCGAGCTTCCCCCTGGTGACATCGTCGGTGATAATCGCGATGGAGGCGCCGCCGAGGGTGGTGAAAGGACCCAGCTCGGCCCGGTCCGCCTCGGACAGCTTCTTGTCGTCGTACTCGAAGCGGTTGGTCCACCGCGTGAGAACAGCGGGGAAGAGGTCGGCCATGCGGTGGTCCGCCTGCCCCTCAGAGAGCTTGACCGAAGCCAGCAGGTCTTTCTTGCCCGGCTGGGGGAGATAGCGCACGTCGCAGGCGAGGCCGAAGTGGGCCGCGGCGATTCGCAGGTTGGTGATCGAGGTGGCCACGCTCATGATCAGCTCGCGGTCGTCGGGGTTTGCCACGGGAAGGCGGCGCGAGTAGTCCGCGTAGACGAGGACGCCGTCTCCAGTGAGACCGAACTGCCAGGGCTGCGCGTTGTGCCCCGAGGGCGCAAGCACCGCGTAGCGGAGCAGGAACTTCGCCTTTTCCTCGAGCGTGTGCACCGCTGCGAACTCCGACTCATCGATCATATATGGGGTCACCCGCGCGTCGTAGTCTTCCATCTCCTCCAACTTCCCTCTCCTCGACGGGCGCTCGGTCGCCTTCCAGGGTTTTCGGCCGCGGTCTCCTCAACCTCGAGTCAGCCAGGAAACGTCAGTGTGAAGTCGCCCTGACACACTCCCGTCTCGTGGAAGAGGCACTTGACCGGGTCGGGCTCCAGCCTGGCTGCGATCTTCATGACCTCGAGCCAGCATAGTATCCTGAAAAGTACCCCGCACTCGTAGTCGTCGATACGGCCCATCTGGCTCATACCCTTGAAGGCGAAGCACCGTCCAGGCTCCCACGACCAGTGGATCGTGCTCTCGTCGATGCAATCAAAGTGCAGGTTGTTGAGGATCGAGTCCGGCATTATCAGGCCGAGGCCCGCGGTCACAAAACTCACCAGCGATGCGCAGTCGGTCAGATCCGCCGAATCGACCTGGAGGACCTTCATCGTGCGCCGCGTCTCGAAAGGCGCCATCGCCTTGATCGCGGCTTTGTTCAGCCTGTTGGCGGCTTCCATCCCCATCTCGGCCGCCACGCTGAAGAACCACGCCCCGTCGTGCGTGAGCCAGCCCTTGCCAAGCAACTCGCGCAACTCATCCTTGCTGACATCGCCGGGATCTCGCATGCTTCCACACCTCTCGCCGCAGCTCCTGACAAATCCAATCACTATTATTGCCCATCAGAGATGTATAACGCACCACGGTGTCAGGCACCTTGGTGCTTTGATTCCGAATGAAACTCACCTCTGGAACTCAGATGATAGAATCGTGACTGATGTGAGCTTGGATCGATGGCTGGTTTCCAGGGGTGTGCCTGTGGTGACCGACACGAAGACGAAGAAGAGCAGGAAGTTCAAGATAGCGCTGATCGCCGTCTGCGCGGTCGTGGTGTTCGCCGCGCTGTATGCCGGCGCGATAGTCGCTTACCGGCGTGACACCTCAGCGCGAATGGTCGTTCTCGACCCCAGGCCGCCCCACACGCAGGACTACGTGAGCATGCTGGTCAAGACGCGCACGGTGGACATCAACGGGGGCAGCATCGATATGCGCGTCATCTTCATCCCCAACGGAAAATTCCTGAACGCGGATGACGAGCTGACGGAAGACCTGCACTTCATTGCCACGACCTCAACGGGTGGGGTCGAGAGGGTCCTCCCGAAGGGCCAGTTCCCGAGTCCGGCCGACGTCACGGTCGAGCTGGCGGGGACGGCCAGCGATTACCCCTGGGACAGGCACACCGGCGGCCTCGCCATAGCGATCAGCGGGCCGAAGGTGAACGGCAGGAATCAGTATGTGCCAATCCAGGTATCGTTCAGCGGCGACATCCCCGGGATAGACATCGGCGCGAAGCTCATGAAAGAGGCGGGCGTAGACTTTAACGAGCTCGCCCTGGTTGTCCAGCGCTCGCCGGTGACAAAGGTCGTGGTCGTCTTTTCCATGGTCATCTTGTGGCTGCTGACCGCCACCGTGCTGACGATGGTGATAGCGGAGCTCCTCGGGCACAAGGTGGAGATGGTGTTGTTCCCGTTCATCGCGGCCGTACTCTTCTCTATGGTCGCGTTCCGCAACGCGCTGCCCGGCTCCCCGCCGATCGGCGCCCTCAGCGATTATCTGGCCTTCTTCTGGGGTTGGACCCTGTGCGTGCTGGCCCTGCTGGTTCTGATGATAGCCTGGGTGAAGAGGCTGCCGCCCAGAGAGAGCCGGAGCCCAAAGACCTGAACCGCCGGTTGTTCCTCAAAGAATTGCACGACCGGTGCCGGCACCAGTGGTGCATCTATGCTACTCGGCCCCAAAGTTCTACTCGGCGCTATTCTCCGTTGTGCGTCCCTCGAAGGCGTCCACGGCGTCAATGACCCTCGGGTAGATGTGGTCCACGCCGACGGCCTCGATGATGCCGTCCTTGCTCATGAACTCACGGACGGGCTCGTGCACTCGGGCGAGGCAGATCGAGACGTTCAACTTCTCGAGGGCGTCCAGCAGGTTGAGGAACTGGTCCGACGCGGTGGTGTCCATGTCCGAGATGGCCTCGCAGTCGATGACGACAATCCGCACCGGCGGCTCCGTCTTGTGCATGAGGGTCCTGACCTCTTCCGCGAAGAGCTCGGCGTTGGGGAAGACCAGCGCCGCATCGAACCGGTAGATGAGGATTCCCGGCACCGTCTCGTAGTCGGGGTGGTTCGCCAGGTCGGCGAACCTCGTCCCTCCCGGCTCCCTGCCCAGCACGGCGGTGTGCGGGCTGCCGACCCTGTTCAGCAGCAGGGCCAGCGAGAGGACTACCCCCGCCAGTATTCCGGGCAGCACCCCAAAGAGCACCACGCCCAGCAGCGCGGCCAGCGCCAGCCCCAGGTCGACCTTCCTGACGCGGTAGTAGCGCGCCATCCAGCTGGGGTCGAAGTAGTGCCAGAGCGCGTGGATGACGATGGCCCCCAGGGTTGCCTCCGGCAGGTACTTGAAGAGCGGGGTCAGGAAGAGCAAGGTCAGGAAGACCAGCGCGGCCGTGACGAACGAGGAGAGCTGGCTCTTGTCGCCCGCGGCGTCGCTCGCCGCCGTCTTGGAGAGGCTGCCGTTCACGGCAAACCCCTGGAAGAGCCCCGCCCCCACGTTCGACAGGCCGTTGGCTATCATCTCCTGGTTGGTGTTGATCCGGTAGTCGTATTTGTCCGCGTCGGATCTGGCGACAGCGATCGACTCGGAGAAGGCGACCAGGGCCACCGCGAGCGCCCCGGGCAGCAGGTGATAGAAGTCCTCCAGGGTTATTCCCGTCAGGTGCCAGCCGGGAAACCCGCTCGGGACCTTGCCGACGAGCACCAGGCCGTGGGCGCCAAGGTTCAATGCGTACGCCAGGACAGTCGCGATCGCCACCACGATGATCGCCGCCGGCAGCCTGGGGAGGTACTTCGACAGGAGGAACAGGGCGGCGAGGCAACCGGCGCCCAGCACGAACGGCAGCAGCCGCCAGTCGCCGATCTGCTGGAAGATCGAGATCAGCTTCTGGAGCGCGGTATCTCCGGTGGTGTGGATCCCGAAGAGCTTCCCGGCCTGCCCGAGGGCGATGGTGATGGCCAGGCCGAATATAAAGCCCTGGAGCACCGGCTTGGCGAGGAACTTCGCGACGAACCCGAGCCGCGCGACGCCCGCGGCTACCAGCACCACCCCGGTCATTATCGCAAGCATTATGGTGAGGGACAGGTAGTGCTGCGACCCCGCGGCCGCGAGCGGGGCGATCACCGAGGCCGAGATTATCGCCACGGTTGATGTGGGTCCCACCGACAGCCGTTTCGATCCGCCGAAGATCGCGTAGGCGATAAGGGCGAACGGCGCGGCGTACAGGCCGTACTGGACCGGCACTCCGGCGATCTGCGCGTACGCGAGCGCCTCGGGAACCAGGAGCGCCCAGACCGTTATGCCCGCGACCAGGTCGCTGGTCAGCCAGGCACGCTGGTACTGCGGCAGCCAGGCAGTGACGGGGACGTTCCGCCTTATGAAGCCGGGGCGATTCTCTTGAGCCGGTTGCGACACCGTCACACCAGCCCGACTATGCCCTTGGCGAGGAGAAAGATGCCCAGCACGAGCAGCAGGTACATCATCACCGCGGAGTTGTGCTCCGCGAGCCACGTTTTCCACGAGCCGAGGATGGAGGCAGCCCTGCTGGGCATCAACGCGTAAACGACGACCGGCAGCGCGACGCCGATCGTCGCCACGACTATGAAGACCGCAAGGGCCGCGAAGCTGGCCCCGGTCCCCGGGTCAGCCTTCAGAATCTGGGCGATGCCCGCCAGGGCGATCATCAGGTTTTTCGGGTTCACCAGGATGAGCGCGGCCCCGAAGCCGAACGCGGTGAGCGGCCGCAGGGAGTCGATCGACTTGAGCAGCCTGGGCTCCTTCTCTTCGGCGCCACCGCGCCCACGCATCCAACGGCGCGCCGCCAGGAACAGCAGCAACACTCCCAGCACTACGTCCGCGATGTCCGATGCGGGCCCGGCACCCTTGTGTCCGGCGACGTTCTTGCCCCCCAGCGCCAGCACCCCGATGACGCCCAGAGCCGTGATCGCGACGAGCCATCCCAGGTCGAACAGCAGGGAGTTCTTGAGCGCTTTGCCGGAGCTCAACATCATGATGACGGCTATCACCGGCACGGGGCTTATGGCGATGCCGATCGCAAGCGGTATCAGGTTTGCTGTCAGCGTTCCCAATTGTCTCCCTCCAGACACAACCGCCGTGAGTCTATCATTCCTGCGGCACCGTCCCGTGGCAGCGCTTGAACTTGAGTCCGCTGCCGCAGGGGCAGGGGTCGTTCCGGCCCACGCTAGCAAACCTCTCGCTCTCGGCCGTGGAGATCAAGCCTGTGATCTCACCGGGAGCGCGTCCCTGCGCGAGCAGGCCGGCCATGACCTTCATCGGCTCGTCCACGTGCTCGAAGAGGCTTCTGGCCGGGGTACAGCCCGGCTTTGGACAGGAAGAAGCAGTAGTCGCAGCTCAGGTTGCATGCCGCGCCCGCGGGTTTTTGCCAGCAGGTGATAGCCAGTCTTATCGGCCAAGATGCGTTCCCAACTCCGTCAAGGTGTCACTATGTTGAACCAGAAATCGTCGTCGTCCACCAGCGAGAACAGCTCGCCCAGCTTCTCGCCGTTGCCGTCCACCGAGACGGCACCGGAGCCGAAGACTGCCTGAAGGTCGGCGGTCCCGGCGACGATGTCGTCCAGGGTCGCACGCGGAAGCGACAGGGTGGCGTCCGCCCCGTCGAGCGGCCCCTCCCCGTGGTTTAGCACGCTGTTCTCCAGGGCAAGGTGGTAGTCCTGTCCCGTGTTGGTGAAGTGGACGTTGACGGTCGCCTTCTTCCCGGCGGCCTTGGGCCCGTTCAGGTGCACCGCCATGGCGTCGAAGATCATCTCCGGGCTCAGGCACCCGACGATGTCCAGCGGGGGGATTGTACCGGCGATGGGAGCTTCCCTGACCCCATCGCGCAGCTCCATGGCGCCGGTCAGGTAGAAGTTGCGCCACGTCGCGTTCTCCGACTGGTAGCCCAGCTGCTCGAGGGCGTCGGCCTGCAGGAGGCGCGCCTCCTCGTTCTCCGGCTCGGCGAACACCAGGTGGTTCACGACCTGCGCCACCCAGCGGTACTCGCCTTTCCCGTAGGCCTCGCGGGCCCTGGCGAGAACGGCGTCGGCGCCTCCCATGAACTCGACGTACTTCCTGCCCGCCTCAACGGGCGGTAGCGGGTGCAGGCTGGCGGGGTTCGCGTCGAACCATCCCATGTACCTCTGGTAGATTGCCTTGACGTTGTGGCTCACGCTGCCGTAATAACCACGGTTGTACCACTCACGGGCGAGCTCGTCCGGCAGCTCCAGGGTCTCGGCGATCTCGATGCCTGTGTAGCCCTGGTTCATCAGCCTGACGGTCTGATCGTGAAGGTACCTGTACATGTCCCGCTGTTTCTTCATGTACTCGAGCAGGCGGTCCCGCCCCCACACGGGCCAGTGGTGGCTGGTGAAGACGAGCTCGGACTCGCGCCCGAAGAGCCCGATCGCCTCGTCGAGGTAGTGCGCCCACGCGCGTGGGTCGCGCACCTGCGCGCCGCGGAGCGTGAGCAGGTTGTGGAGGTTGTGCGAGCAGTTCTCGGCCATGCACAGCGCGGAGAAACCGGGAAAGAAGAAGTTCATCTCGGCGGGGGCCTCGGTGCCCGGCGTCACCTGGAAGACCATGTCCACCCCATCCACCTTCATCTCGCGGCCTGTCTCGCCGATGTAGTCCGTCGGCACCAGCAGGCTGATCGTCCCGGACGACATGATCTTGCCCAGCGCGGCGTCGACCTGGCCCCTGGGGCCCCTCGGCAGCAGGCTGCCGTACATGTAGCTGGACCGGCGGCCCATGGCGGTCCCCGCAATCAGGTTCTCGCTTATGGCCGCTTCCATGAACCCCTCGGGGGCGATGATCCTGGTCCTCCCCGCCGTCACGTCCTCCCCCGAGACGACGCCCCTCACGCCTCCGAAGTGGTCGATGTGGCTGTGCGTGTAGATGACCGCGCTCACGGGCCTGTCCGCGACGTGCTGGCGCACGAGGCCCAGCGCCGCGGCGGCGCACTCGGTGGAGATCAACGGGTCGATTACGATCCAGCCTTCGGCGCCCTCGATGAAGCTGACCACGGAGAGGTCGTGGCCCCTCACCTGGTAGACGTGATCGGTCACCTTGAACAGCCCGGCCGCCATGTTCAGCCTGGCCTGGCGCCAGAGGCTGGGATTGACGGTGACGGGTGCCTCCTCGCTCGAGAGAAACGCGTAGTCCGTCAGGTCCCAGACCGCGCGGCCGTCCTCTCCCTTGATGACCGGCTTCTCGAGGCTCGCGATGAACCCGCGCCGGGACGCCTCGTCGTCGGTCGCGTCTTCCCAGTCGAGGTTGCTCTCGGACCGGAACGCCCTGTTCGCCTCCGCGGTCCTGTCGCTGGCGTCTCCTGCAGCCATGTTCGCCTCTCCTCCCTGCCCGCGGGGACCGTGACAAGCATGCTCCCCGTCCGTTGATCTCCCTGCGGTGATTCTATTACGGATCGGCCCTCCGGGGACGTTTGAAGCCTGTTCCCCCCGGCTGATAGACTCTCCGTGCAACCCGGGGACGAGAAAGGACGTGACCCGTGATGAGCGAGCTCAATACCTACCTCGAAGGCACCCCGTTCACCGGCATCATCGGGCGCACCACCAACGAATCCGTGCCGGCGTGGCCGGTCCCGGCGGATGCGCCGGAAGGCTCGCCGAACATCCTGGTCATCGTCCTCGACGACACGGGTTACGCCCAGCTCGGTTGCTACGGCGGACTGGGCGGGCGCATCAGGACGCCCAACATGGACAGGCTGGCCGACGAGGGCATCCGCTACATCAACTTCCACACCACGGCCTTGTGCTCGCCGACGCGCGCAGCCCTTCTCACCGGCCGCAACCACCACACCGTCGGCGTTGCGACCATAATGGAGGCCGCCACCGGCTACCCCGGCTACAACGCGCGCATCCCCAGGGAGACCGCGATGCTTCCGGCGGTGCTGGTCGAGCGCGGCTTTAACACCATGGCACTGGGAAAGTGGCACCTCACGCCAGACGAGCACGAGAGCGCATCGGGGCCGTACGACCGCTGGCCGCTGGGGCAGGGGTTCGAGCGCTTCTACGGGTTCCTCCCCGGGGAGACGAGCCAGTGGGAGCCGGACCTGTGGGAGGACAACCACAAGATCGATCCGCCCGGCCGCCCCGAGGACGGCTACCACCTCAACGAGGACCTCGTCGACCATGCCATCGATTGGATCAACGCGCAGAAAGTCTCGACCCCCAACAAGCCTTTCTTCATGTACTTCTGCACCGGCGCGATGCACTCGCCGCATCACGCGCCGAAGGAGTACATCGAAGAGTACAAGGGAGCCTTCGACGCCGGCTGGGACATCGTGCGCGAGGAGACCCTCGCCAGGCAGAAAGAGCTGGGGGTGGTGCCGGAGAACACCGAGCTCCCGGCGCCCAACCCGGGCGTCAAGGCCTGGGCCTCGCTCGGCGACGGCGACAAGCGCCTGTTCGCGCGCCAGATGGAGGTCTTCGCCGCATACCTCACTCACACCGACCACCACGTCGGTCGCCTGATCGATTTTCTCGAGGAGGCCGGCGTGCTCGACGACACGCTGGTCATCCTGGTGAGCGACAACGGGGCCAGCGGGGAAGGGGGCGCCAACGGCCTCTCGTCGGAGATGAGCTTATTCAACCTGTCCCCCGAGAGCATCGAGGACATGCTGGCCAAGGTCGATGACTGGGGAAGCCCGTCGACGCACCCTCACTACGCCACGGGCTGGGCGATGGCGGGCAACACGCCCAACAGGTGGTATAAGCAGTTGGTGCACGAAGGAGGAACCCGGGACCCGTTCGTCATCCGCTGGCCGGCGCGGATAAAGGACGCCGGTTCGACCCGGACGCAATTCCACCACGTCGTCGACGTCACCCCCACCATCCTGGAGATCCTTGGCCTCAACATGCCGGACTCGGTACGCGGATATGCGCAGCGCCCACTCGAGGGCGAGAGCATGGCATACAGCTTTGCGGACGCGGAAGCTCCCACGCCCAAGAAGATCCAGTACTTCGAGATGCTCAGCCACCGGGCTATCTGGGCCGGCGGCTGGAAAGCGGTGACGACCCACTGGTCGACGCTTTTCAAAGCCGCGTTCGGGATAACCGACCACGAGGTGCACGACGGCGACTTCGACGCCGACGTCTGGGAGCTCTACAACATCGACGAGGACTTCTCCGAGGTGCACGACCTCGCCTCAGAGAACCCGGCCAAGCTCACCGAGCTGCGCGACCTGTGGTGGGCCGAAGCGGGGAAGCACCAGGTGCTTCCGCTCGACGACAACCTGCTCGGCAAGATGGCCGGCGATAAGCCGCGCGTGGTGGAAGACCGCGACACCTACACGTACTTCTGGCCGGTGAAGCTCGTCCGGTCGGCGAGCCCGCAGGTCAAGAACGTCTCGCACGTTATCAACGCCGACATCAAGATACCCGAGGGCGGGGCCGAGGGCGTCATCGTCTCGGACGGCGGCCTGGACGGCGGCTACGTCCTTTGCATCAAGGACCGCCTGCTCTGCTACGTCTCCAACTACCTGAACCGGGAGCACTACGTGGCCACCTCGGACAAGCCCGTGCCCTCTGGTGAGGTGTCGGTGCGCATGGAGTTCGAGAAGACCGTCGACTTCGCCGGCAACGTGACCCTGTACATCAACGGCGACAAGGTCGGCGGGGCCGAGGTAAAGCGGACCAACCCGCTGGCCTACGCCGTAGCCGAGGGCCTGGAGATCGGCTCGGACAGCACCAGCCCGGTCTGGCCGGAATACACCCCGCCATTCAACTTCACCGGCACGATCAAGAAGGTCGAGCTGCGCCTGAAGGGAGGGGCCGCCTACGACGCGGAGGGGTTCACGCGCATGGCCCAGTTCAAGCAATAATGGGACAAAGCGTACCAGGTACTCTTCGTCCCATTTTTTCTTGTCGAAGAACTTCGCGACTTTCCTGTCCAGCTCGTCGGTGGTCCTCTTGTACCCGCGCTTGGGAGCAGGAGGTCTACTTCGAACACGAGGAGACGAGGGGGATCCGCACGCCGCAGCCGGCCCGCTGACTGTCAACGATGATGACCAGAAGATTAGGTTGCTTGCTCTTACCCTTCACCGCCATCCCGGAACCTCCCACACCAACGCGTCTTACCGGTTTTCTCCTCGTGTTGAGTACATATCTACGTGTAACAGATACAGTCCGAGCCCTTCATAGCCGACTGGCCAGACGGACACTGGAATGCATCAACGGACCCCACTCCGTGAGGTACTGAAGCCGGTTGAGCAGGCATCAGGGATAAGTCAGGTCTGCCGGTCCTCCATGGTCGGTGGCATTGAACGGCCCGTTGTTCGCCATCGCCACGACGGCCCATAGGCCGCTTGACTTGTGCACGAGGAACACGAAGTGTTGCATCCCCTCGAAACGCTGGTAGTCGTAGTATGCCCATGCGGGATCTGACGCACTGTACTTGGACCGCTTGAACACTATACTCGAGCCATCTCCAGTAGCCCGCCAATAGGCCATTATCGCTTCCTCGGGCGTGTTCGTCTGTTGAGTCTGTGCCGACGGCGATGTCTGGGCCGTCTGCGAGGGCTGCGTAGCCTGCGCGGGTCCGGTCGTTTGAACCGGCTGCGTGGAAGCCTGCGCACTCGTGGTCGTCGGCACGCTGGCCGGCAATGAGGAACCTGGCACGGTAGCCGCCGTGGAGGTCTTGGCGGAATTGCTCGAGCCGCATCCGCCGAGACAGAGCGGGATCAGGAAAACCACTCCGATGACCAGTGCAGATACCGACGCTGTGATCAGCCTTCTCTTTCCAGGAGACCACGCGCGATGCGCAGAGTGATTCTCCGGCGAGCCTCCGCGGCGGTGAGTACTCATAGCGCTCTCCCCTGGTTGAAAACCCGATTTTCCGACTGTGCCTTGCCCAATGCCGATATCCTATCACGCTGGGTGAGTCCTCTATCTTCTTTGCGGCGGTCGCCCGGCTGACTTATCCCGGACTGCTTGCCCCTTCGGCGCCGATGCGCGCCGCGATCGTTAATGTGCTATACTCCCATCGAGCAACAGTTTTTGGTATAAGCAGTCTTTGTCCCGAGAATCGAATCTCGGGGCTTTTTTTATTTGGAGGAGGTGCAGAAGAATGAAGATATATGTTGGAAACCTCAGCTACTCAACAAGCGAGGAAGACATCCGAACGGCTTTCAGCCAGTTCGGCACGGTGGAAACAGCGGACGTGATCATGGATCGCGGAACCGGCAGGTCGAAGGGATTCGGCTTTGTCGAGATGGGCGTTGACACCGAGGGGCAGGCAGCGATCGACGGCCTTAACGGAAAAGACGTTGACGGCCGCAGCCTGAACGTGAACGTGGCGAAGCCCAGGGAGGCGCGCCCGCAGACTTCGACCCGATACTAAGAAGTCAAGTGTGTACTGGTCCGGCGAATACGTAAATGTTTCGCCGGCCTGGTTACACGTAGGTTGTATCAAACATACCCGATCTCAATCTCCCATAACGGCCCTTTGATTGCCCTCCTGTTTTCGATCCCACCTGCTCAAACGTGCAACATTCACTGATGCAGAGCCAGTCCTGCGCCGAGATGGATTCGTGGTACGATATCGGCGCTGGAAGTGTCCCTGATCAAAGAGAAGTGTCAAGGGGAGGCCGGGTGGCTCAACAGACGATTCTGGTTGCCGACGACGACGAAAGCCTGGTGCGCGCTCTGGCGATGCGGTTGCGAGCCGGCGGCTACAGGGTGCTCGTGGCGATGGACGGCATGCAGGCCGTGATGGTAGCCCACAAGCAGGACCCCGACCTCATACTCCTCGACATCAGGATGCCCGCCGGGGACGGCTTCTCGGTAATGGACAAGCTCGCCTCTTCGATAAAGACCCAGCACATCCCGGTGATAATCGTGACCGCCTTCGACGACGAACTGACCAAGAGCAAGGTCGACTCGTCAGCGGCGGTGGCGTATTTCAGAAAGCCGTTCAACGCAGACGAACTGATGGAAGCGGTCAAGACGGCTCTGCCAGTCAAGACGACCGAGTAATATCGAACGGCTCCTTTCTGGTATTCCCGCCTCCTTTTGAATCATCGAACTGTTCCTTCCTCGGTGCGTGATCGACAGGTGCTTCTGTCTCACCGTGCCGAATCTGATTATTCCGTTTGCTTTTTTGGGACAGGCTGGCGCATCTTGTCGAAGAATTCGGGATCCGTGCAGCCGTGGCATGGGGCGTTCGCGCCAACGCACCAGTTCACCTGCGAGTTCCACAGACGCCGAGGGCAATCCCCGTGGGTCTTGGGGCCCATGCATCCGAGTTTCAGCAGGCAGCGGTCCTCGCCCTCGATAGTGTCGTTCCAGTCCTCCAGGAAGCGCTTACTATGCCGCTTTCCTGGTGGCCGTAGTGGGGCTGGCGGTCTGCCTGTTGAAATACCGGTCGCAGCCGAGTACGAAGCCGGCCCGCGAGAAGAGCGCCGTTCCTCGGCGCGCGCGCCCGCAAATGAGCGAAGAATGATAATCCCCCACTCTTGCAGTTGCCACCAATCGCTTCACCCTCCGCGACAAGCAGGATACCCACCCACTTCTCCGCCTATCTATTAGAATCATGCACAAGAATCCTTGAGCGGAGGAACGAAGAGTGGATGATGTAGGAACAACGCACCAGCAGTATCCCGCGGCGATGGTGAACATCACGAATCGATGCACGCTACGATGCAGGCACTGCTTCGTCTTTCGGGATGAGAACCCGAATCAACCGCGCGGCGAGATGAGCACGGAGACAATGCTCGTGAAGGTGGCGGATCTCAAGGAGAACCACGGTATTCACACCATGCTCTGGATGGGCGGCGAGCCTCTTCTGCGTCCGGACGTATTGAGTGAGGGCGTGAAGCTCTTTGAGAGAAACCACGTCACCACCAATGGCACGCTTGACCTCATCGATCTGCCGCCGTCCGGACAGGGNNGTATCGATCGACGGGCCGCCGGCGCTGAACGACGCCGTCCGGGGGGAGGGCTCGTTCGAGAAGGTCATGAACACGCTCGGCCGCGTCCCCGTGGAGTTCGGACCAACCGTCATGTGCCAATGCGTGGTGACAAAGGTAAACGAGGGTGCACTGGAAGAACTTGTCGAAATCCTTATGCCGACGCGCCTGGAGGGGATGACCTTCTCATTCTACGTTCCGCGCAGAAACGACGATTCAGAGTTCACCTGGGGCTCCCTCGAGCGACGTGATGTGGCGGTGCGCGAGGTGATACGTTTGAAGGAAAAATACCCGGGGTTCGTCTGGAACAACCGCCGCAGCCTCGAGCTGATGCTCTCGGAGAATTCTAAAGCTGTCACGGATAGCTGCCCGTCCAAGGAGTATGTGCTGCCCCTCTACCTCGAGGGAGACGAGTTCGTCATTCCTTACTGCTGCTACGGCAACGACGTGGACTGCGACCTTTGCGGAGCCTGGGTCGTCTTCTACATCGCCGCCATTCTCGAGAAGGCCGGCCTTGCTGAGTACTCGGCCAGGTTAGGCCGAATATAGGCCGAATTGGGGAAGCAACAGGCAAGTATTCTTATTGCTTGTCGTCGCCAACCTTCTCGGCAATGTGGACCTTTACCGGGTAGGCAATCACCTTGCTGGTCACATACTCGAGCCCGGCAGCCCTGTACATCTCCCGGTACTCCTCCGTGCTATAGAACCTCACGTGTTCGGGTTCCTTCTCGGCGACCTTCTTGTCGATCAATCTCATGAGACGGCTGTCGGCAGTAATCTCCATGATGAACAACCTGCCCCCGTCCTTCAGAATCCGGTGAAACTCGCCTAAAGCCTCCAGGGGATTCAGGTAGTGGTGGAACGAATTCGTACATAAGGCGATGTCGAAATAGTCATCTTCCAATGGGATGCTTTCCGCGTTAGCCTTCAGGAAGTGGATGTGTTCGAGTCCGGCGCAGTTTTCTTCTGCCTTCTCCAACATCTTCGTCGAGAGGTCCACACCGTAGAACTCCCCTCGCTGGTCAGCCATTTCAGCCACACGGTAAACGGCCCAGCCGGTACCGCAGCCTATGTCGACAAACCGAACGCCTTCAGTAAGAGGCAGTGAAGCAGTAACTCTTTTCTGCACGAACCGCAGCCAGCCAGAGCGTTTCTTCTGGTCGTAAATCTTGGCCCTGCGGTCCCACTTTCTCTTGTTCAACTCTTCATGGTTCGAGGAGTCGGTCATCTTGCCTATCACCCTTGTCACCAGACTTTCAACTTCAAACGCACTCAATGCACATTCTAACGCTCTTGACGACCGAGATAATTAAGGGGAAGGCGGCCCAGCTCCCTCAAACCTTCTCAATGCGGCAACTCTTGGGGATATTTGGATGGTCCAAGTTCAATACTGGACCGCCATTGGGGAAACTATATCAAATCACTCTGAGAAGACGCTGAGAGCAATTCGGCGATCCTGCCGCGTGTTGTCTGATACGCCGCCTCGTCAATTTCCACGCCGATAAACCATCGGCCCAACTGAAGGCAGGCAATCCCCTTTGTTCCCCCGCCACGGAAAGGGTCAAGGACGAGGTCCCTGGGGTCGCGGGTTCAAGACCCCGAGTGTGCCGTGGAAATGAAGATGGAGCGGGAAAACCGAATTGTACAAACTACACACATTTCCTATCGCCAGCAAACACGTACCTTAAAGCGCAATTGGAATGCTTACTCCCTGTATACGCCGGTTATGCGGTTGGAGAGACACATATAGCCATTCTCGGGAAGTGACTCAGACGAGATTGCGGCGGGTAGGGAGAATCCAGACTCTTGATTTTCCACTTGTCCGGGGCAAAGTGAACTCTCCACACATGAAACCACATCACGTGAGTCGTGGGGTCACCGTTCAGGACAAGCGGATAATAACCGGAATGGGAGTCGGCAAACTCGCCTCTGCCTAGGCTGACGGTCCCTTTTTCGCGTAGCGTCTCTACTACCTTGTTAAGCAATTCTNNGGGTCCATGAAGCACTTCCGTGCTTCTGTGTATCGATGCGATTTCACCAAGTCGATGACTTTCTGCGCCGCTTCCTTCGGGTCGCTTTCCCCTAGATATTCGCCACAACCAAGCACGGCGACTAAGCACGAGGTTAAAGCAACTACAAGTAAAAGAGTAATCAGTAACCTACGCATTTCAGAGTCGCCTTCAATCCACTTTGCCATCCGTCTATCGCAAGGACGATTCTAAAGCCGTAGTTCTTTGGGGACAATAAAGGGGAGGGGCGGTCCCGGCTCCCTCAAACCTTGATGCGGCAACTCTTGGGGATATTGAGGAAGCTTCATCTGTTCCCGCGAATCGCCGTAACACTCGACCTGAAGGCTTCTATGCTCTGTCGGAATAGACGCCCACCACCCCTAGGTTCCATGCCGTGATATACAGCGGCGAGAATCAACATTCCCCAAGTTGGCAACGTGAGAAAGGCGATTGAAGCGGACATAATCCATGTCTTTCGAGATGGGATTTCCTTAAAGAAGACACGTAACAGTATCGCTTGGACAACGAACAACAACACCAACGCGACCACTGACGGAACCAGTAGGTAGACCATCCCCAGATGAATCGTGTAACCGTGCCGGAGGCTATTGATGAGCTCACCGGGTCCATAGGCACCTTGATACAAACGATCAGCCAAGAAAAGGAATAAGGCATCGATTGGGATTCCCAGAGCGACCGTGATGAGCCCGTAAGGAACCGTTTGTTTCAAGCGCTTGAATGACGCGAACTCCCTCGATGCGGCAAAGACCGCGGTAGCTATCACAAAGAACAACCCAAGGTTGATTAGAAATGTCCACAAGAGGGCTAGGCCGAAACCATAGCCGTTCATGTACGGCAAATCGTCGAAGAAAATATGACCTCCGCCGAAGGCAACAAACCCCAACACCACAGTACTTAGA
>PMJJ01000100.1 GCA_003157385.1 Actinomycetota bacterium
TGAGGCAGCCGCTTCGCGGCGCCTGTTGCCGCAGGTTCGATTCCTGCCCGGTGAGTTGAGGTGATTGTGTAGAAGAGTGTTGGCTCCCCGGGCAGGACTCGAACCTGCAACACACTGGTTAACAGCCAGTTGCTCTACCGATTGAGCTACCGGGGAACGTTCAATCCGCAGTCACGGTGTCCCATTATAGATAACGGTAGGAATTGACGCAAAAAGGGCGGTCAGTCGCTTTTGTCCTTGACCGGCTCGGCGTCATCCGAGGCGGGGATCCCGGGCGTGCCGCCCTCGGCGAGCGCCGCGGCGCACTTGTCGGCGTAGGGGCACCACTCCAGGCAGCCCATGTCCAGCCTGGGGTTGGGGAACCGGAAGCCGCACTTGGGGCACTTGCGCGAGACGTCGTCTTTGAAGAACTCCACCGTCGCTTCACAGACCGGGCACGGCGCCTCGAAGATGTCCTCGGGCTTCCAGAAGAGCGTGTTCTGTCCGGGGCATATGGTGTCCACTACTCATCACCACCCGATACGGGAAGCTTCTCGAGGATGTCGCCCTTGATCCCGATCTTGTAGAGGTTGAGCGGGATGTCTTTGCCCGATTCCTTGAGCGACTCGTGGACCAGGTGCACCAGCCCGAAGCAGCAGGGCACCTCCATGTAGACGACGTCGATCGAGGCGATGTCGTTCTGGATGAATATCTGCGCGAGCTTCTTGCGATAGAACTCGAAGCTGTCCAGCTTGGGGCAGCCGATCAGTAGCGTCTTGTCGGTCAGGAAGCGGGCGTGGAAATCAGCGAACGAGAACGGCACGCAGTCAGCCGCTATCAGCAGGTCAGCCTTATCGAAGTAGGGCGCCTTCGTCGGCGCGAGCTTGAGCTGGACCGGCCAGTTGGTGAGGCGCGAGGGCACCGTAGCCGCCTCGCCCGGCTCCCCCACGGCGTCGACCAACTCGCATTGCACCAGCGTCTTCGGCGCCGAGCCGGGGCAGGCCGCCGGCTGCTTGCCGGACAGGTGCTTCTCCACCGCGACCTCGTCGAACTCGTCAGCTTGGCGCTCCTCGATAGTGATGGCGTCCTGCGGGCACTCGCCGAGGCAGGCCCCCAGGCCGTCGCAGTAACTCTCGCTGATCAGCCGGGCTTTGCCGTCGACGATCTCGATGGCGCCCTCGGCGCACGCCTGGGCGCACTCACCACAACCGTCGCACTTCTCCTCATCAATGTGGACTATCTTCCTCGTGGCCATCGACGCCTCCGTTCGGCATTCGCCTCCTCAGTCTTCTTATTCAGGCGCGAAAGCATCCTTGCCGGCCCCGCAGACCGGACAGACCCAATCCTCCGACACTTCCTCGAAAGGCGTTCCAGGCGGCACCCCGCCGTCGGGGTCGCCCTGGGCCGGGTCGTAGACGTAACCACAGATATCACAGACGTACTTCTTCATCATGCTCCTTTCACGGACGCGTGCCTGGTGCTATTTCTTGCCGCCCCGGTACGTCGGCGCGTTGGGAGGATCCACGCCGGTGTAAGTCGGTGCCGCCTCCGGCGTCTTGCCCCTGTAGGTCGGCGCGTTCTCGGGCGCCTTTCCCTTCATGTCGTGGTACATAGCGTAAGTGAGCGGTTGCTTGTCGGAGAGCATCTTGCCGCTGACGACTTCGGCCACGAAGAGCGTGTGAGTGCCCACGTCGACGCCGGCGAAGACCTCCGCCTCGAACACGGATACGGCGTGCTCCGTGACGCAGGGGCACCCCAGGTTGCCCTCTACCGCCTCGACGCCCTCCAGCTTGTCGAAGTCGCGCCCGGTGCGGAACCCGAACCGCCCGATCATCTGCATCGGGGTCTCGGCGTCGAGGACCGAGACGGTTATGACGTCGCTCGCGCTGATGAGGTCGTGGGTGAAATTCTTCTTGTTTATCGCCACCGCGACCCTGGGAGGCTCGGCCGACACCTGGAACACAGTGTTGGCGATCTGCCCGCTCGCCTTGCCTTCGCTGCACGAGCAGACTATGAAGATGCCATAGCTGATGCTCCAGAGTGCCTCCGGCTCCATCTCAAGCGCCATTCTGCACCACTTCCTTGAGTCTCGCGGCCACCGCCTCCCCGAACCGCCTGCACTGCTCGATGCCCTCCGCGTCCGGGACGAACTGGAGGTTCAGGGGCTCGGACACTATCTCGACCTTTATCTGCTCCAGGTAATCGTTCAGGACCTTGACGGCCTCGCCGCTCCAGCCGAACGAGCCGAAGGCCGCACCCACGAGGTTCCTGGGCTTGAGGCCTTTCATGTAGGTGAGGGTGTCGGCCATGGTCGGGAAGACCCCGTTGTTGAGCGTGGGCGAACCCACCAGCAGCGCCCCCGCCTCCAGCACCTCGGTCACCACCACGCTCCTGTCGCTGGACTTCATCGGCAGGACGATGACGTTTGCACCGGCGCTGACCATGCCGTCCTCAATGGCCCGGGCCATGATCTCGGTGCTGCCCCACATCGACGCGAATGTGATGACCGCCTTGTTGGTCGGCTCCTGCGCGCACCACTTGTAGTAGGTGTTGATGGGCACCTGCAGGTTCTTGCGCCATATCGGCCCATGGTCCGGGCAGATCGTCTCTATCTCCAACCCCAGGTCCTTTATCTTGTCCAGCAGCTTGACGATGAGCTGCTTGTAAGGAAGCAGGATGTTGGCGAAGTACTTGGCGTTCTCCTCGTAGAGTACGCCCTGTGGTATCTCGTCGGCGAACCTCTCACTGCTGGCGAGGTGCATGCCGAACCCGTCCTGCGAGAAGAGGAGTTTCTGCGAGGGCATGTAGGTCATCATGCTGTCGGGCCAGTGGATCATCGGCGTATCGATGAAGGTCAGGTCGACGCCCCCCAGCCTCATGGTCGAACCGTTGTCGACCTTGTCTATCCCGCCCATGTGGTAGTAGCCGTCCAGGTCCTTCAGGCCCACCTTGGAGGCGAACACCTTCTCGGGCTTGACCTGGTCGATGACCCAGGGCAGGCCGCTGGAGTGATCGGGCTCGGAGTGGTTGGATATGATGTACCTGACGTTCTTCGGGTCGGTGACCGATGCTACCCGCGCGAGCAGCTCTTCTTTGAACGGCTCCCTTACCGTGTCGATGAGTATCACGTCGTCGCCCATTATGAGGTAGGCGTTGTAGGTCGAGCCCCGGGGGGTCGTGTACCCGTGGAAGTCCCTTATACCCCAGTCGATCGCGCCGACCCAGTAGACCTTGTCGGTCACCTTGACGGCCTCGAAATGCCGGCTCATCGCCTCACCCCCGTTTTTCGCTCGTCAACCGGTCAGCTCCGCATCGCCAGCTCGCCGTCGAGCTTCTCCAGCTCCGCTTCGGTGCCCCCAGCGGCCTTTATCTTCTCCACCACCGAGCTCGCCGACTCCTCCTCCTCCACCTGCTCGTCCACGTACCACTGGAGGAACTCGACGGTGGCGTCGTCCTTCTCTTCTTTTGCCACCTCCACCAGCGCGTTGATCAGGCCGGTCACCTTCTGCTCGTGCGCGTAGGCGGCCTCGAACGGGCCGAGCGCTCCCTCCCACTCCGTGGGCGGTCCGTCGATGGGCCGCAGCAGGACGCGCCCGCCGGCCTCGACGATGTAGTCGAAGAACTTCAGCGCGTGGATGAGCTCCTCGAGCCGCTGCACCCGCATCCAGCTTGCGAAGCCGGGAAGGCCGAGCGATTCGTAGAACGCGGCCATCGACAGGTACAAGTAGGCGGAGTAGATCTCGGCATTGAGCTGAGCGTTGAGTGCTTCGGCCATCCTGTCCGTCAACATGAGAGCCTCCCCTTTCTCATTGAGATCATCAGTCGCGCGCGGCGTGCTTCGCTCTTTCTGTTCGACGGTCGCGGGTCTTCTCCTAGCCGCCGGAACGCTCCAGGGAACGAACGGCCCATTCAATGGAGCAGGCTCGGCCGCAGCTCCTACCAGTTCTCCGCCAGGAGCTCGTAGTAGTCGCGCGGGTGCGCGCAGGCCGGGCAGGCCGCGGGGGCCTCGGTGCCCGTGTGCAGGTAACCACAGTTCCTGCACCTCCACACCACCGGCTGTTCCTTCTTGAATACCGTGCCCGCCTCTACGTTGGCCAGCAGCCCCAGGTACCTCTTCTCGTGCTGCCTCTCGGCGACCACGATCGCCTCCCACACCCTAGCGATCTCCTCGAAGCCCTCCTCGCGGGCCACGTTCGCGAAACCCGGGTAGAGCGTCGTCCACTCCAGGTTCTCGCCCGCCGCGGCAGCCTTCAGGTTCTCCGCAGTGGTGCCGATCATGCCGGCGGGGAACATCGCGCCGACCTGTGCTTCGCCTCCCTGGAGGAACTTGAAGAAGCGCTTGGCGTGCTCCCTCTCCTGGTTCGCGGTCTCCTCGAAGATGTCCGCTATCTGTATCAGGCCGTCCTTGCGCGCCTGGCTGGAGAAGTACGTGTAGCGGTTGCGCGCCTGCGACTCTCCCGCGAAAGCGGTGATCAGGTTGACCTCGGTCTTCGATCCTTTGAGCGTTGCCATGGCTCCTCCTTGTGTCTCTGGTGCCATTCTATTACCACGAACGGTTGCTTGCTAACCTTGAGTCTTCTCGATGCCGCCGAGGAACTCCTCGAGCGACGATTCGCTCCTGATGCCAAGGCGCGTGAGCGAGAAATCGTACCGCACAGGGTCTTCCGGGACTATACGACGAAACCCTTCGGTCACCTCCAGCGCGGCCTTGATGTCGGCGGTCTTTCGCGTGGTGAAACCCATCGCCTGGCCGGTCCGAAACATGTGGGTGTCGAGCGGGACGATCAGGGCAGCCGGGCTGACGCCGTTCCACCCGCCGGGGTCGACTTCGTCGGAGCGGACCATCCAGCGCAGGTAGAGGTTCAGGCGCTTGCAGGCGCTACCCTTGGCCGTGGAGGGCAGCAGGAAATCGCTGGGGCAGCCGCCCGGGACTGTGAGCTCCGTGGCGAACCTGTGCATGGCTTCCAGGACGGTGGGCTCCGAGGGCTCCATGCCGGAGGTGAAGCACCCGTTGAGCGAGCCGTACTTCTCGACGACCCCGCGTACGCCGACCAGCAGCCCGGCGATCTGCGAGCCGGTGGTGAAGCGATGCTTGAACCCGGAGAGCGACTTCTCCAGCGAACCAGCCGTCGCGGAGGCGACAAATTCTGCCGGGCACGGGCCGATGATGTCGAGCACCGCCCTGATGCTCTTGAGGAGTTGCGCCACTCTTCCGTAAGCTAGCGAAGAGGCGACCAGACCGACGATCTCCCGGTCGGCCGCTTCGGGATAGTCGTAGAGAAACTCCAGGGGGTCCGGGTGCACGTAATCCCTGTGATTGAACCGCCGGTACAGTTCCTCGAGTGGCTCTCGATAGTCTTCGGGGGTGATTAATCGTCCTCCAGCGCCGCGATGTCCCCTTCCGAGGGGATGAACTTGCCGATCTGCGAGCTCAAGGCCGGATCCTTGCGGCGGAGGTACTCCAGGAGCATGGTCGCGTGCTCCTTCTCCTCGTCGCGG
>PMJJ01000014.1 GCA_003157385.1 Actinomycetota bacterium
TACATGAACACCGGCATCCAGCGCTCGTCGTCGACGCCCTGGGGGGCGAGCACCACCACCAGCCCCAGCGGCAAGGAGTCGATCGGGCAGAACGTGCCCAAGAAGAACCTGCCCAAGATCGTGGCCGCCCACGACATCCCCTACCTGGCGACGGCATGCCCCAGCTACCCGCTCGACCTGATGAACAAGACGCGCAAGGCGCTCGACATCGAGGGGCCCACCTACCTGCACGTCCTGTCGCCGTGCCCCACGGGCTGGAGGCACGCGATCGACATGGCGATCGAGATGGGGCGCCTGGCGGTCGAGACCGGGGTGTTCCCCCTCTATGAGATCGTGAACGGAAGGCTCAAGCTAGACATGGTGATGGAGAAGCGTGAGCCGGTCATCGACTACCTCAAGCCGCAGGGGCGCTTCCGCCACCTGAAGGCCGAGCAGATAGAGGAGATACAGAAGGACGTCGACTCCTACTACGAGGAGCTCGTCTACCGGGCCGAGTGCGACGCGAAAGCGCCCGGGCCCCAGGCCGAGGAATGGTAATCGCGCAAAGATGGTGCCAGGCACCAGTTTTGCGTTTTTGACAAGGAGACACGCTGGATGGCTGAGAAAGGCTCGGTCCTCATAATAGGAGGAGGCATCGGCGGGATACAGGCCTCGCTGGACCTGGCTGAGTCGGGCATGCGCGCGTACCTGCTCGAGAGCGGGCCGGCTATCGGCGGCGTCATGGCGCAGCTGGACAAGACGTTCCCGACCAACGACTGCTCGATGTGCATCCTCTCCCCCAAGCTGGTGGAGGCCGGTCAGCACCCCAACATTGAGATAATCTCCTACGCGGAGCTCGATTCGATCACGGGCGAGCCCGGCGACTTCAAGATCACCTACAGGCAGAAGCCGAGGTACATCGACACCGAGGCCTGCACCGGCTGCGGCGCCTGCAGCGAGGTCTGCGTGCTGGCCGGCCGGATCCCGGACGAGTTCAACGCCGGCCTGGCAAAGCGCAGCGCCTGCTACGTCCCGTTCGCGCAGGCCGTGCCGCGAGTGGCGCTCATAGATCCCGCCCAATGCCTCAAGCTCACCAAGGGAAAGTGCAAGAGCCCCTGCATCGAGGCGTGCCAGGCAAAAGCCATCGACTTCGAGATGAAAGAGACCCGCGAGATCCTCGAGGTCGGCTCGGTCATCATCGCGTCGGGCGCCGGCGCCCGACGGATAGAGGACCTGCGCTCCTACAGGCCCGAGCACCCCAACGTCGTATCGTCGCTCGAGATCGAGAGGATAATGTGCGCCAGCGGTCCGTCGGGCGGGCGCGTGATCCGGCCGTCGGACGGCGAGCACGCCTCCAGGATCGCCTTCATCCAGTGCGCCGGCTCGCGCGATGAGAAGTACAACCCCTACTGCTCCAGCGTGTGCTGCACCTACGCGGTCAAGGAAGCCACGGTCATCAAGGAGCACGACCCCGACATCGACTGCCACATCTTCCACATAGACATGCGCACCTTCGGCAAGGGCTTCGAGCAGTTCAAGAACCGCGCGGCCGACGAGTACGGCGTCAAGTTCACGCGCTTCAAGGTCCCGGCCGTCGACGTAGTCGACCACGATACGCTCGCGATACGCTACCTTGATTCTCATGGCAACTGGCAACGCGAGGAGTTCGACCTGGTGGTGCTCTCGGTAGGTCTGAACCCCGAGCCGCTCGAGGCGCTCACCGCCGCCGGCGTCCAGCTCGACGAGTACGGCTTCGTCAGTAACAAGCAGACTGCTCCGCTGGAGACGTCCGCGGCGGGCATCTTCGCCTGCGGTTCGGCCGGCGGCCCCAAGGACATTCCCGAGACGGTGGCCCAGGCGTCGGGCGCCGCGGCCAAGGCGGGCGCGCTGCTCGCCGACGCGCGGGGCACTTTAGTCTCCAGAAAAGAGTACCCGCCCGAGATCGAGCTGGACGGGAGCGAGCCGCGGGTAGGCGTCTTCGTCTGCTCCTGCGGCAAGAACATCGGCGGCGTGGTCGACGTCGACGCCGTCAAGGGTTACGCCGAGGGACTGCCCGGCGTGGCCTACGCCGAGACAAACATATACACCTGCTCCGGCGAGTCCTGCGACCGCATCAAGGAGGCCATCAAGAGTCACGACCTCAACCGCGTGGTGGTGGCGGCCTGCACCCCGCGGACGCACGAGCCGCTGTTCCGCGAGACCATCCGCGAGGCAGGGCTCAACCGCTACCTGTTCGACCTGGCCAACATCCGTGACCAGTGCTCCTGGGTCCACTCGGGCGAGCCAGAGAAGGCCACCGCCAAGGCCAAGGACCTGGTCCGCATGTCGGTGGCGCGCGCGAGGCTGCTCGAGCCGCTGCCGCAGATGCCTGTGGCGGTCACGCCGGCCGCGCTGGTGCTGGGCGGAGGCCCGGCCGGGATGGCCGCGGCGCTGGAGCTCGGGCGCGCCGGCTACCAGACCTACCTGGTCGAGAAGGAGAAGACCCTCGGCGGCGGCATCCGCGAGATTCCCGATATCCCCGGCAGCGATGAGCTCAAGAGCATGATGGCCGACTTCGAGGACATGAAGAGGGAGCTCGAGGAGGCCGGGCCGGTCGAGATCATAACCGACGCGAAGCTGGTGGGCTTCTCCGGCTACATAGGAAACTTCAAGGCTCATCTCGACATCGCGGGCACCAACCGCGAGATCGACGCCGGCGCGGTCATCGTCGCCACCGGCGGCAAAGAGCACGTACCCACGTCCTACCTCTACGGAAAGAGCGACAGGGTCACGACACAGGCGCGTTTCGAGGCCTCCCTGGCAAAGGGCGTCAAGGCCGACTCCGTGGTCATGATCCAGTGCGTCGAGTCGCGCGAGCCTGAGCGCCCCTACTGCAGCCGGGTGTGCTGCACCTCCGCGCTCAACAATGCGCTCGCAACCAGGTCGGCGAGCCCCGGCACCGAGGTGTACATCCTCTACCGCGACATCATGGCCTACGGCCTCGCCGAGGAGAGGCTTTACCGGCTGGCCAGGGAGATGGACGTCAAGTTCATCCGCTTCGACGTGGACGACAAGCCTGATGTCACCGAGTCGAAGGAAGGCCTGACCGTGAAGGTCCGCACGCCGGACCTGCCCGTCGAGCTCGAGATCCCCGCCGACTACCTGGTGCTGTCGGCCCCCGTTGTCGCCGAGGAGTCCAACCGCGAGATCGCCGAGATGCTGAAGGTCCCGGTCGACGAGTACGGGTTCTTCCTGGAGGCGCACGTGAAGCTGCGCCCGGTAGACTTCGCCACGGCGGGCATCTTCGTCGCCGGCATGTGCCACTACCCCAAGCTCATCGACGAGGCGATCAGCCAGGGAGCCGCCGCGGCCGGCCGCGCCGCGACCATCCTCTCCAAGGAGCAGGTCATGTCAGAAGGAGCGGTCGCCTCGGTCGAGCCGAGGTTCTGCCGCGCCTGCGGCGAGTGCGAGGACGCCTGCGAGTTCAGCGCTATCGCGGTCTCCGAGGACAGCGACGGGCAATTCGGGGCGCGCGTCAACGAGGCGCTCTGCGTTGGCTGCGGCATGTGCGCCGTGGCGTGCTGGAGCAACGCCGTCACCATGAAGAACTTCACCGACCAGCAGATAGAAGCGATGATCTCCGCGGTGCGCGCGCCCGCGCCCGCGAAAAAGAAAGCGACCAGCAGGAGCAAGTGATTTGGCAGAGCCTGAGATAGTAGCATTCGTGTGCAACTGGTGCGCCTATGCCGGCGCGGACTACGCCGGCGTCTCCCGCATACAGTACCCGCCCAACGTGCGCCTGGTGCGCGTCATGTGCTCGGGGCGCATCGAGCCTTCGTTCATACTGAAGGCATTCGAAGAGGGCGCCGACGGCGTCCTGGTCGGCGGCTGCCACGAGGCCGACTGCCATTACATCAGCGGCAACCTCAAGGCGCGCGACCGCGTCGAGAAGACCAAGGAGCTCCTCGACCTGCTGGGGCTGGGCTTTGAGCGTCTGCACCTCAAGTGGGTCAACGCCAACGAGGGCGAGGTATTCGCGAACGAGATCATCGATTTCACGGCGGCGCTTAAGAAGCTGGGGGCGAACCCGCTAAAGAAGATGAAGAAGGCCGCGCCCGCCAGGGTCCCCGACACCGACGCGATCATGAAGGATACAGACGCCTACCTCTGCGTGGAGTGCGGCAAGTGCACGGCGTCCTGCCCTGTCGCCCGCCGCGACACGGAGTTCTCACCGCGGGCCACTGTCGAGCAGTCCCTGGAGAAGCTGCACAGCCAGCTGGAGACCAGCCGGCAGCTGTGGGACTGCCTCACCTGCGGCACCTGCGAGGAGCGCTGCCCCTACAACGTGAAGTTCTCGCGGTTCATCAAGGACTCGCGGGTCGAGGCGCTTGACCTCGGGATCGACGGCTGTCCCACCCAGTCGGGCCAGATGTATTCGTGGATGAGGATGATGGCCTCCGGCGATCTCCCCCAGGACCGCAAGGCCTGGACCGAGGGGCTCAAGACCAAGGCGAAGCCGACCGCGAAGAACGACGTGATGTTCTTTGCCGGCTGCCTTCCCCACTTTGACGTCTCTCACAGCCACGTCTCGCCGGGCTCGCTGGACATCGCGCGCAACTCGGTCGCGATACTCAACGCCATCGGCATCACGCCGGTGGTCCTGGCGGACGAGCGCTGCTGCGGGCATGACCTGCTCTTCGCCGGCGACCCGGTCCGCTTCGAGGCCCTGGCGAAGAAGAACGCCGAGACGTTCAAGGCGGCGGGCGTCAAGAAGATTGTCATCTCCTGTCCCGAGGGCTATCAGACCTTCGCGCAGGAGTACCCCAGGGTGGTCAAAGGCTGGGACGTCGAGGTGGTCCACATCTCCGAGCTGCTGGCCTCTTCGCTCGACTCGGGCAAGCTGACGTTCGACAAAGAAGTGAACACCAGGGTGACCTACCAGGACCCCTGCAGGCTCGGCCGCTACATGGGGGTCTACCAGGCGCCCAGGAAGGTGCTCTCCGCGATACCGGGCGTCGAGCTGGTGGAGATGGAGCACAACGCGGCGGATGCGATATGCTGCGGAGTGAGCTCGTGGGTGTCCTGCGGCGCGACTGCCAAGAGCATTCAGATGGCGCGGCTGACGGAGGCGAAAGCGACGGGCGCCGATATCCTGGTGACCGCATGTCCCAAGTGCCAGATCCATTTCAAGTGCGCGCTTTCCGGCAAGGTGCCGGGAAACCGCGAAGCGGTTGACATCCCCATAGAGGACCTCACCTCACTGGTGGCAACAGCGCTTGGCGTCGTTGAAGGCGAACATGCCGACAAGTCTATGAGCAAGTCCGCTCGCGCGAGCGCGAAGTCAAAGAGCGCTGGTAAATCCAAAAGCAGGAGTAAGGCTTAATGTCTGAATCAGTTCTGATCATCGGCGGAGGCGTCTGCGGCATACAGGCCGCGCTGGACCTCGGCGACAAAGGCATGCACGTCTACATGGTCGAGAAGGAGCCGTCCATCGGCGGCCGCATGGCGCTGCTAGACAAGGTGTTCCCCACCAACGACTGCTCCATCTGCATACTGGCGCCCAAGATGATCACCTGCTTCAACCACCCCAACGTGGACGTCATCACCTGCGCGGAGGTGGAGGGGCTGACCGGCAAAGCGGGCGCCTTCAAGGTGAAGGTACACAAGAACGCCCGCTACGTCGACGAGGACAAGTGCACCGGCTGCGACGCCTGCACCCAGGCCTGCGCGCTCGCGGGAAGGATCCCCGACGAGTGGAACCAGAACTTCTCGACCAGGGGTGCAGCCTACATTCCTTTCATGCAGGCGGTCCCGCGCGTCGCCATCATCGACAAGGAGCGCTGCCTGCTGCTGTCGCGGGGCAAGTGCAAAAGCCAGTGCGTCGAGGCGTGCCAGCGCGGCGCGATCGACTTCAAGCAGAAAGATCAGACGGTTACGCTCGACGTAGGCGCTGTCATCGTCGCCACCGGCCTGGACATGTACGACCCCACTCCGGTCACGGAGTACGGCTACGGCAGGTTCGACAACGTCATCCACTCCATGGAGTACGAGCGGCTCATCAACGCGAGCGGCCCGACCGGCGGTCACCTCAAGAGGCGTTCGGACGACGAGCGTCCCAGGCGGATCGCCTACATCCAGTGCGTCGGCGCGCGCGATGTTCGCAGCGGACACCCTTACTGTTGCAGCGTCTGTTGCATGTACGCGACAAAAGATTCGATGCTCGCTTACATGCATCATGACGACACGGAGAACATCATCTTCTATACTGACCTTAGAGCATTTGGCAGGGGATTCGACGAATACATAAAGAGAGGTGTGGACGAGTACGGTATAACATACGTAAGAGCTCGTCCCGGAGAGGTAACGGAGGACCCTGAGACGAAGAACCTGTATGTCTGGTACGACGACACGGAGAGCGGTGGCGTCAAGAGCATGGAAGTCGATATGGTAGTGCTCTCGACTGCCTTCGTCCCGCCTCCCGGGATCAGTGCGCTGGGCAAAGCGCTCGGCGTCAAGATGGACGAGTTCGATTTCTTCAAGGCGTCCGATGACCTGCTGGCACCGATGGACACGAACGTTCCGGGCATCTACATTGCGGGGGCGTGCACGAGACCGATGGACGTCACCGACGCGGTGACGCAAGGTGGAGGCGCGGCCGACCGCGCGGCGCAGGCGATCAATGACTTCGTCGGAAAGACCTCGGCAAAGGCCGGGTCTGTGAGATAGGAGGTAGGAGATGGCAGCGAAGAAGAAGCCAGCCGCCAAGAAGAAGGCCGCCGCCAAGAAGAAGGCGCCGGCGAAGAAGAAGGCTGCGCGGAAGAGGTAGAGTAGCACCGAAAGGAATGGCCTTGGCTGACAAGAAGGCGGCCGGTAGCAAGGCGGCCGCGAATCTGCCGTCCCCTGAGAAGGGTACGGACGTCCCCGTTAGCGCACAGGAAAAAACAGGAGAGCCGGCGCAGGCCGGCAACGGGAAGCCACGTATCGGAGTCTTTATCTGCCATTGCGGCAGCAACATTGCAGGCTTCCTCGACGTCGAGGACGTGACCGAATACTCCGCGACCCTCCCGAACGTGGTCTTCGCGACCAGGAACCTGTACACGTGCGCGGAGGACGGGATCAGCGCCATCAAGCAGGCCATCAAGGAGCACGACCTCAACAGGGTCGTTGTCGCGTCTTGTACGCCCCGCACGCACGAGCCTTTGTTCCGGGCCGCGTGCGAGGAAGCGGGGCTCAACAAGTACCTGTTCGAGTTCGCGAACATACGCGACCAGTGTTCCTGGGTGCACATGCATGAATGGGACGCAGCAACAGCCAAGGCCAAGGACCTCGTGCGCATGAGCGTCATGAGGGCTTCACTGCTCGAGCCCCTGCAGGAGATCTCGATTGATATCTTCCCCGCGTCATGTGTCATCGGCGCCGGGATAGCCGGCATGACCGCCGCGCTCTCGATCGCCGCGCAGGGCTACGAGGTATACCTGGTGGAGAAGGAGGCGGAGGTCGGGGGCATGCTTCGCTCGCTCGACAGCCTGACCCCGACGAACGCCGATCCCGCCCAGATCATCGCCGCGTACATGAAGAGGATCAAGGCGGCTTCCAACATCCACCTGTACACGGGCGCGAGCCTCAAATCCGTCAACGGCTACTTCGGCAACTTCGACATCACGGTCTCGCTGGGCGACCGCGACGAGACGTTCAAGGCGGGGACCCTGGTGGTCGCCACCGGCGCCGAGGAGATGAAGCCCGAGGGCCTTTACGGATACGGCGAGCTGGACAACGTCGTCACCGAGGGTCAGCTGGAGCTCATGCTCAAGGAAGACCGGCTGGGCGAGATCAAGGACGCGGTCATCATCGGATGCGTGGGCAGCCGCGGACAGCGGGTCACTTACTGCAACCGGATATGCTGCATGGTCGGCATCAAGAACGCGATCGCGATCAAGGAGAAGTTCCCCGAGGCCAACGTCAGCGTGCTGCACAACGACATCCAGGTCTACGGCGTCATCCAGGAGGACTGGTACAAGAAGGCGCGGGGCATGGGGATCCGCTTCCGCAAGTACAGCCCCGAGCGCCGGCCGCAAGTCGCCTCGGACGGCGAACGCCTCAAGGTCACGACCTGGCTCGAGCTGATGCAGCGCGAGATCGAGATACCCGCCGACCTGGTGGTGCTCTCGACTCCGCTGGTGCAGACCCAGGACGGCCTGGACATCGCCAAGATGCTGCGCGTGCCGGTCGGCCAGGACAAGTTTTTCTTCGAGGCCCACGTCAAGCTGCGCCCGGTCGATTTCGCCACCGACGGGATCTACGTGTGCGGCACGGCGCAGGGTCCCAAGGACATCGCGGAGAGCATCGCCCAGGCCCACGCCGCCGCGTCACACGCTGTCAACCCCATGCGCAAGGAGACGGTGTCGACCGAAGCCATCACCTCCAGCGTCGACCCGGAGAGCTGCATCGGCTGCGGCTTCTGCGCCTGGGTCAGCCCGTTTGGCGCCGTGGAGATGATCACCGAC
>PMJJ01000040.1:0-913 GCA_003157385.1 Actinomycetota bacterium
GATGTGGTCGAAGTGGCCGTGGGTCACGAATATCATCTCCGCGTCGGCCATGTTCGCGGGCCGCAGCGGCTGAACTGGCCTTGCCGCGGGATTCCTGGTGAAGAAAGGGTCCACCAGCAGGACCCTGCCGCCATGCTCGATGCGGAAGCCCGCTGTCCCAAGCCACTGGAATGTGGTCCGTGTGTCCATCGTCCCTCCTGAAGGTGTTGATGCATTGTAACCGAATCGAGCACGTGTGACATTTGTCATTTTTCTATCGGTGCGGTAGGGTTAAGATAATCGCAGACAGATCTGCGCCGGCAGGAGGGTTATCAATGGAGAAAAAGCAGGTAGAGGATGTCCTGGCGAAAGTCAGGCCCATGCTTCAGCGAGACGGTGGAGACGTCGAGCTCGTAGAGGTCGAGGACGGTGTGGTCAAGGTCCGGCTTACCGGTGCCTGTGGGGGATGCCCCATGGCGACCCTCACCCTTAAGAGGGGTATCGAGGCCAGGCTGAAGGAAGAGATTCCCGATCTCAAGGAAGTCGTGTCGGTCTGATCCAGCCAGAGTTTTCGAGGGGTGGTTCCCTGAGCCACCCCTTTTTCATGTTCGGATATAATCAGCCAGGTGGATGGCAAGGTCGCCGGCCCGCGCCGGCGCGCATGGATTGAGAGGTTTCTCATGCCGGTTGCCGGTGTGGACATAGGCTCCCTTACGGCGAAAGCGGTGATCTTCGACGGCAAGGAGATGCTCTCCAGCTCGCTGCTCCTGACCGGCCACAACAGCAGGCAGGCCGGGCGCAAGGCGCTGGACCTCGCTCTGGAGGGAGCCGGGCTTACCGAAGCGGACCTCGACCTGCTGGTCGCCACCGGCTACGGCAGGCTTGCCGCCGATTTCGCCGGGGAGAAAGTGACGGAGATCACCTGCCACGCGCG
>PMJJ01000040.1:1022-24147 GCA_003157385.1 Actinomycetota bacterium
CTTCGCCGAGAGCGAGGTGGTCTCGCGGGTCGCGGAAGGTGTGAGTAAGGTCGACATAGTCGCCGGCATCCACCAGGCTATAGCGTCGCGCATCTTCGCCATGTCAGTGCGGATATCCATCGAGGAGCGCGTGGTGATGACAGGCGGCGTGGCGCGAAACCAGGGAGTCGTCAAGGCGCTCGAGGGCCGGTTCAAGACCGAGATCATCGTGCCTGCGATGCCACAACACATGGGCGCCCTCGGGGCGGCCATCATAGCCGCCGAGAGAGCCGGGAGCACCGGGTCGGAGGCGTGATGGACAGACAATGGCTTGCCACCTACGACCCCGATGTCCCCGAGTCGATCGAGTATCCCGAAAGGGGAGTCCATCAGGCTTTCGTTGACGCCGCCTCCCGCTTCGGCGGCACCACCGCCCTTATCCACGGTGACCGGCGAATCACTTACTCGGAGCTTGCCGCGCAGGTCAGCGACTTCTCTCGCGCGCTTGCCGGACTGGGCGCCGGCAAGGGTTCGCGAGTAGGAATATTCCTTCCCAACGTCCCGGAGATGGTGATCGCCTATTACGCGGTGCTGGCCACGGGCGCGTCCGCAGTCATGCTCAGCCCGGCGCTGGTGGGCCCGGAGTTCGCCGGGATGGCCGCCGACACCGGCTTCGACATCCTGGTCTCTTTCACAGATTTCATGCCCACTGTCGCGCGCGTCGGGGCGGAAAGCCCCAGGACCGTCATCGAGGTCGGGGGCGGTGGGGCGGGAGCAGGGACAGCTCTCTCTTTTTCCGAGCTGCTCGAGAGGGCCGGGCCGGAGTTCGAGCCCCCCGAGATCGACGCGCGCGAGGACGTTGCCGTGTTCATCTATACCGGGGGCACCACCGGCCTGCCCAAGGCCGTCATGCTCACCCACTTCGCGCTGATCGCGAACGCGCTGCAGCTGGGCGCCTGGGTCGACCTGCGCAGGGGGCAGCGGGCGGTCGCGGCGCTGCCGCTCTTCCACTCCTACGGCATGAGCACCGGCATGAACGCTGCCCTCTTCCACGGCGCGACCTCGATACTATTGCAGGGGCACGGGCCGGGCGAGCTGGTCGAGGCCATCACCAGGCATCGCGTGAGCCTGCTGGTCGGCGTGCCCGCTACGGTCCAGAGCCTGGTCGACCATCCCGGCATCGAGGAGGCCGACCTCTCGTCCCTGGAGTGCTGTTTTGTGGGCGCCGCGCCCACACCGGGAGCCGTCAGGAAGAAGTTCAACAGGCTCACTCCCGCCCGTCTGCTGGAGGGCTACGGCCTCACCGAGGCGGTCACTGCTCAGTCGGCCAACCCCGCGCGCGGGGAGAGCAAGTGGGGCTCGATAGGCCTCCCGTTCCCCGACGTCGAGTTCAAGATCGTCGACCTCGAGACCGGAACCAGGGAGCTCGCCCCGGAAAAGGCGGGCGAACTGGTCATCAAGAGCCCCTGCCTGATGAAGGGCTACCACAACCGGCCCCGGGACACCGCGAAAGCCCTGCGGGACGGATGGCTTTTCACCGGCGACGTCGCCTGGGTCGACCGTGATGGCTACTTCTACGTGATCGATCGCAAGAAAGACATGGTCACTACCGGGGTCTACAAGGCCTACCCGGCCGAGGTGGAGGCGGTCATAAACAGCCACCCCAAGGTGAAGGAGTCCGCGGTGGTCGGACTCTTCGACGACTTCAGAGGCCACAGCCTCAAAGCCTTCGTGGTGCTCGTACCCGGGGAGACGATGACCGATAAAGAGGTTGCAGACTTCCTCAAGGCAAACCTGTCGGCGCACAAGGTGCCGCGCGTCATCGAGTTCCGCGATGAGCTGCCCAGGAGCGCCGCGGGCAAGATTCTGCGCAAAGATCTAGAATCATAGAGCGCGCTCGCGCGCCGGTCCTGCTGGTGCTTTGTGAAGTTTGATCGCCCGATGGCGAGTCCGGTCAGACTGAAGTCTGCCCGCTGTGTGAAAGGAGCATAGATGTCCGGCGAAGCCCTCGACAGATTGATGAAGATGCGGGACGATCCCTACGCGGCCGCCCGCGCCTGGAAGGAGCGCACCGGCGGCAAGGTGATGGGGTACTTCTGCTGCTACGCTCCCGAGGAGATGATACACGCGGCGGGAGCTCTGCCAGTGCGGATCACCGGGGAGAACCGCGATATCTCCAAGAGCGGAGCGCACCTGCAGAACTACTGCTGCTCGCTCGCGCGCACCGGCCTGGACATGGCTCTCGACGGCACGCTGTCTTTCCTCGACGGGACCGTGTTCGTCCACACCTGCGACACCATGCAGCGCCTCAGCGACATCTGGCGCCTGAACGCGGGCTTCGCCGTCCACGCGGACCTGGTCCTCCCGGTCCGCTTCGAGACGTCGTCCGCCTGGGACTACATGACCAGCGAGCTGGCCTCCTTTGCCGAAGGACTGGAGAAAGAGCTGGGTCCCATGGAGGACTCCGCGCTTGTCGAGAGCATCAAGCTCTTCAACCGGAACCGCGCCCTGCTGGCCAAGCTCTACCAGATGCGTCTGGCCTCGCCCGGCATCCTGCCCTACGACCAGGCGTTGTGGTGCTCCACCTCCAGCGCCTTGATGGACAAGGCTGAGCACACCGCCCTGCTCGAAGAGATAATCACGGACCTCCAGGCCGGGACCGCCACGACCGACGGCTCGGGGGTGCCGCTGTTCGGGATCGGCTCGGTCATGGACCAGTGGGACTTCCTGGCCATGGTCGCCGAATCGGGCGCGACGTTCATCGACGACGACTTCTGCAACGGCCGGCGGTACTTCGACTTCGAGGTCCCCGAGGACGTCCCGCCCGTTGAGGGCATCGCGCGCAGGCTCTGGGGCCGCTCGTCCTGCCCCTGCAAGCACGTCCCGTCCAGAGACAGGGGCGCGTGCCTGGCCGACCGCGCCACCGCGGCTGGCGCCAAGGGCGCCATCTTCTTCCAGTTCAAGTTCTGCGAGCCCCACGCCTTCGACTACCCGCACGTGAAGAAGGCGCTCGACAAGGCTGGCATCCCGTCGCTGAACCTCGAGTTCGAGCAGGGCTCCGTTTCCATCGGCCAGCTGCGCACACGCGTGGGCGCGCTGGTCGAGACCATAAAGGCATAAGGGGGTCGCACGTTGAGCGCTGAAGATATCCGCAAGCCACCCAAGATAGCCGCGACCGAGCAGATGAAGCAGCTCATCACCAACTACTACATCGAGGCCAAGACCACCAAAGAAAAACCGATCTGCTGGATCACCAGCGGCGGGCCGGTGGAGTTCCTCATCGCCATGGGTGTCATCCCGGTCTACCCGGAGAACCACGGGGCGATGTGCGGCGCGTCCAAGATCGCCGTAGGTCTGGCCGAGGTCGCCGAGAGCATGGGCTTCTCGCAGGACCTCTGCTCGTACGCGCGCCTGGACATCGGCGGCGCGGCCACCCAGAACGGCGCGATCCCGGGAGGGCTTCCCAAGCCCGACTTCCTGCTTTGTTGCAACAACATCTGCGGCACGGTCACCAAGTGGTACGAGGAGCTGTCGAGGTTCTGGGACGTGCCGATGTTCCTTTTCGACACGCCTTTCATACACAAGTCCAAGCCCGGGCACGCCACCGAGTACGTTAAGCAGCAGTGCCTTGAGCTCATCGAGTTCCTCCAGAAGCAGACGGGCAAGAAGTGGTCGGACGACAGGTTCGCGGAGGTCGCGATGCTGTCGGTGGAGGGCGTCGACCTCTGGAAGGAAGTGCTGAAGACGGCCGAGAGCAGGCCGTCGCCATTCACCTGCTTCGACGCGTTCATCCACATGGCGCCGATAGTCACACTGCGCGGGACGCAGGAGGTTGTCGACTACTACAAGCTGCTCCGGGACGAGATGCAAGAGCGTGTGGCCAACGGAGTCGGGGCGGTGGCGGACGAGAAGTACAGGCTCATCTGGGACAACATCCCCATCTGGTACGAGATGCGAAACCTGGGCAACCTCTTCGCCGGAAACCACGCCTGCCTGGTGGCCGACACCTACACCACGGCCTGGGCCGTGGACATCAAGATAGAGGACCCGCTCACCAGCATGGCCGACGCTTACACCAAGGTCTACCTGAACATCTCGATCGACCTCATGCTCGACCAGCTCCTCGCGCTCATCGAGCGGTACTCCGCGGACGGCCTGGTCATGCACTCCAACCGTTCATGCAAGCCGTACTCGCTGGGCCAGTACGACCTGGCGCGCGCCGTGACCGAGCGCACCGGAAAGCCCGCCCTGATAATCGAGGCGGACATGACAGACTCGCGGGCCTTCTCCGAGGCGCAGACCCGCGAGCGCGTGGACGCGTTCATCGAATCTCTCTAAACGCACCACCGGCGCCTGACCCCAGTGGTGCAGAGGTGGGTCAATGATCGAAGAAGAGCTCGAGTCTCTCGAGCTACCGGAAAAGTCGGAGGGCTATATCCTCGAGATCAGAGACGGACGGACCGTGGCCGTGGAGCGCCGCCGCGACATGCTCGAGCCCCGGGCGCGCGTCTTCGTCTCACGCATGGGCGACGATATCCCATTGACTGTGAGCGCTGCGCTGGACCGCATCGGCGCGGCCGGCATCATCAAGCCCGGCAGCCCGGTCGCGATCAAGGTCAACCTCGGAGGAGGCATCGCCGGCGTGCCCTCCTCGTTCAGCGACCCGCTGGTGGTCGAAGGCGTCATCGACAAGGCCAGGGAACTGGGCGCGGTCCCCTTCGTGTGTGAGGCCAACATGCGCACGCTGACTATGGACCAGGGGCTGCTGGCTCGCCGGGCCCTCTACCCGCTGCTGGTGCGCAAGGGCATCCCGTTCGTAAACCTCTCCCACCTCGCCGGCATCGAATTCTTCCCCAGCGGCTGGAGCCGGCCGCTGCACCTGCCCCGCGCCCTGCTGCACCCCTCTGTGAAGATCGTCAGCGTCCCCGCGCTCAAGCACCACTGGGAGTGCGGCGTCACGCTTGCCGCCAAGAACATGTACGGCGCCATCTCCGAGAGGCAGAAGAGCCTGTTCCACCGCGGCGGCGCGCTCGATGAGACGGTGGCCGCCGCGGCTCGCGCGGTCACGCCCGACATCTCGTTACTTGCGCACCGGCAGGTCGGCGGCAGCCTGGGGCCGCACTTCTGCGTGCCCATCGACTTCGGCTACGTGGTCGCATCGGACAGCGTCCTTGCCGCGGACAAGGTGGGCTGCGACTTCATGGGAATGGACTGGCGGCGGGTGAAGCACCTGCAGATCAACTGCGGCGGCCGCGAGATCCCTTATGGACTCGCCGAAGGCTCGGTGCCTGTCGACCCTCTGGTCAGGCGCCGCATCGCCAGGACAGCCATCAGCCGCGGGAAGCTGTGGTTCTGGCGCGCGCTGCTGTACCCGCAGTATTTTGTCCCGCACGGGACCCAGTACCGCCAGATACCGCGTTTCGAGCCGCTGGGGACCTGGGCGAACTGGCTCTTCTTCCACACCAGGGGAGACCCCTGGCCCTCGGAGTGGAGAGCGCGCTGGCACGAGGAGTCGTAGCGTCGCCATCCCGCCGGCACGACTTGCGTTAGAGCTTGTCGGCGACGATGATCTTTATCCCGAACTCCACCGGCGGAACCCCATGCACCCCCACGGCCGCGAAGCCTGCCGCTTCCAGCAGGTCCTTCCAGACGCCACCGGTCGTCATGTACTCGCCCTCGCCGCTGATGTCCGCCGGCAGCGTCGAGAACATGACCTGCATCATGTCGTAGGCGCCATGGTCCAGGCAGTACATGGCGACGCCGACGATCTTGTCCACTATGTCCTTCACGCGAACCGGGTTTCTGGGATCGGCGTCGACGTCGCAGAACATGTCCGCATACACCAGACGGCCTCCGGGTTTGAGCACCCTGAACAGCTCGGCTGCGCAGGCGGCTCTCTCGTCGGGCGGCACGTGGTGCAGAGCGAGGTTCGAGACCGCGCAGTCGAAGCTGTCCGCGGGGACGGGTATGCCCAGCGCGTGCCCTTCTGCGACCTCCACCGACTCCACGCCCGCGAATCTCGCCGCGCACCTGGCCCGCATGCCCTCCGACGGGTCGACCGCGACGATCTCGATTGCCGAAGCCGCCGCCCACTCCACCAACGCTGCGGTCACGTTCCCGGTGCCGCAGCCGAGGTCGAGCGCCCGCAGCCCGTCGGCGCCCTCGACTTTCGTGAGCATCTGCTGGATCGTGTCCACATACAGTGGGTTCTCGAGGAATATCGCGTCGTAGTCTTCGGAGAACGTGTCCCAGTCAGCCACTTGGTCCCTTTCATCGCGTGCACCAGATTATAACCCCGCGCTGGCTAGGTCGCGCCGCCTCGTCTATCATCAGACGATGAGCGAAGAACCGGGGATGACGGTCACGGCGGCGATAATCATCGAGGACGGTCGCGTGCTCATCTCGGAGCGTCCGCCCGGCGGAAGGCATGCCGGCGAGTGGGAGTTCCCGGGCGGCAAGGTCGAGCCGGGGGAGACGCCCGAGCAGTGCCTCGCCCGCGAGCTTGCCGAGGAACTGGGCGTGACCGTGGAAGTCGGCAAGGCTGTGGGGCGGGTGCGCCACTCCTATCCCGACCTTGTGATCGACCTGCTGGCCTACGAGGCCGCGATCACCATGGGCACGCTCGAGGACATAGAGTGCTCCGCGCACATGTGGGCGCTACCTTCCGAACTCGAGGAATACGACCTCCTGCCGCCCGACCGAAGGCTCGCGAGAGATATCTTCGGGATCAGGGAATAGCAGGCCTGAGAGTAAGAGTATCGCTCGTTTGACCCGGGATGACAGGTATTGCAGGAGTCGGACAATCGCTCGCCCTAGTCTCTATAACCCCCGATAGTGTCGGTTCCGGCTCCCCTGTTATTCCAGTACATGGCGCGCTCGACTATGATCTTCTTTCCGGAGCTCGTACAGGTGACCTTGACCGCTGCCCGTCCGTTGATTACCTTGTCGGCCATGTTGAAGGTCTTGCGCGCTTTCGCGGGAACGCTCTCGGTCCAGGAGACATTGCCTGTACCCGAAGGGGTCATGTAGGTTATCTGAACATTGACCGGCACCGCGTTGGGGTTCTGTACCAACGTGTAGGTCTGGCGCCCTTCAGAGGTCTGTCCGTCCGGCAGGTAGAAGTTCTCGTGCCCGGAGGCCATGCCGATCGAGTCGTGGCAGGCCTCGCCCAGCGTGGTTCCCGCGCCCCAGTACATGGAGCGCTCGGCGATGATGGGCTCCGAGCCGTGCGCCTGTATGGAGAAATCAGTGTTAGCCATTCCGGCAACGTCGTTTACCCTGATTGTCTTTCTCGAGTCGGGTTCCATGGTGAACGTTGGCTGAGTCCTGGGTCCGGAGCTCGTCATGTATGTTAGGGTGATATCAGTTGGGGTTGAGTTGGGGTTCTGCACAAGGACGTAGGTGGTGAAGCCATATCCAGTGGTGCCTTCGGCAAGGAAGTAGTCGCTCGCCGGCGTGGTTGTCCCTATGGAGTCATCTCCTTCTCTTCTGTTGTTCCTGTACATGGCCCGCTCAGGGATAACCGGAGTGTTGGACGCGACCTCAATGGACGCATCTTGCTGCCCGATGTCAGCCTCCATGTTGAAGGTAGAGCGTGAGGCCTTGGGGACGGGATGGGTTACCACCTTTGGCCCCTGACCGTCGATCATGTAGGTTATAGTGCAGACCGCATCAGTGTTACCCGGGTTTTGGATCAGCAGCCACGTCTCGAATCCCCACTTGGACGAGCCCTCGGGGAGATACCAGGTGGTGGCAGGCGCAGTTACCCCGATCGAGCAGTGGGCTTCCTCGCTTGGGGCACCCTTTCCCGTCCATACGGTGGTGCGGTCAACCGCTATGGTCTTGGTGGCGTCGGTGGACTCCACTTTGGTCGAGAAGTCGTCCGGCCCTCCCATGACCGACACTAGGTGATTGTTGGTCAGAGTGGTCTGGGAGCTCGGCGGAAGCGACACCGCCTCCGTCACATTCGGCTTCCCCGCCGGCATGTAGGTAATGTCAGCGGTAACCGCGTTCGCGTTGGGGTTCTCGATGGTTATGTAAGTGGAGAACCCCCAGGCGGTCGTGCCTTCAGCCAGATACCAGGTGGGGCAGGCTGACTGCATGACGACGAAAGTCCCGGTCTTGCCTGAGGTGCCGGATGAAGTCTTGACGGTTATCGGGCCGGCGGAGGCTCCATCAGGAACCTCGCAGACTATCTTCGTGTTGGTCCAGGACTTATAACTGGTAGCGGGAGTCCCGTTGAAGCAGACGCAGGAGGTTGCGTCTCGAGAACCGGCGCCGCCCGATGGTATCATGTTGTTCCCAAAGCCCGAGCCGATTATCGCAACCGTGGTCCCGGGCATACCAGTGCTCGGGGTGTAAGTGGCCACCAGCGGGTCCACCGCGAAGGGCACCGCGTTTGATGTCCCTCCCTTAGTGGTCACCGAAAGTGACGGCGTGCCGTTGGCGTCCGGCGGCACCTTGAAGGTTATCGCGCTGTCAGTCCAGGACGCGTAGTCCGAAGCCGCCAGCACCAGCGAGTCCATCGCCACGTAGGAGGTTCCCCGGGTGGCCCCGAAATTGGAGCCGTTTATCGTGATGCTCGCGCCCTTCGGGCCTCCTTGTGGATTGATGTTGCTTATCTTGGGCATATAAGTAGCGGTGTAGCAGAGAGAGTAGGGCTGCGTCTGCGAAGAACCTGTCCAGGGCGTGACCTGCAGGTAGTATGTGCCTGCGGACAGCCCGGAGACGTCGATCGTCTCCGGGGCGTTTCCCGAAGCGGTCGACGATTCGATCAGCTCGCTCTGTGAGTCGAAGAGGTAGAGGTCGAAGTCGCACCCGGCCGGGATGTTGCGCAGGGTCGCCACCAATCCCGTCGCGGCCTGCGGAACGGCGATCTGGTAGAAGTCCTCGTCCGAGTCGGTCCACACGTAGGACTGGTAGGTGACCCCGGACTGGAGCGGGCCGTACGCCTCGGCGATCGAATCGTTAGGCTCGTAGGTGTCGCCGGCGCCGCCCGACTTCGTGACGGTGAAACCTCCGCCGAGCTTCCCGGAGCTCGAGTCCGGGTTGGTGACCACTACGTCCCAGGCGCCCGGCGCGACGTCGGTCAGGTCCACGTTGCAGTTGACCATGCCGGAGTTCACCAGAGTCTCACCGCTTGCCTCTATCGTCGCCGATCCCGACTTCTCCATCGTTACCTGGCAGCCGGATGCGAAGTTGGTGCCGTCCACGCTGAGCGCCGCGCTGCCCGAGTTGTCCGCCTGCCCCGGGGTCACCGACGTCACCGTGGTGGAAGTGGGAGCTGGGCCACTGCCGCTGACGGTGAACGCTACACCGTTGCTTGCGGTTCCTTCCCAGTCGCTGACGACCACCGACCCGGAGGTCGCGCCTTTCGGAACAGTCGCGGTGACCCTGGCATCGGTAAACGTGACCTGTATTGCCGGAGTGCCGTTGAAGGTGACCCGCGCGTTCCGCCTGAGCGATCCGAAGTTCTGGCCGTTGATCTGGACGCTGCTCCCCACAGCGCCGCCGCTCGATCCCAGGCTGGTGATCTGCGGCGTGTCCGGACCGTTGTCGGCCATGACCCACGCTTCCCACACATATCTCTTGACGAAATCGTAGCTCAGATAGACGTACCCGTTGCCGTTCCAACCACTCCCCCAGGAGTTGACCATCTTGAAGCCGCCCCGGTGGTCCGCGTCGACACCTCCGGGGTTGATGTTGTCGTCGTAGCCGCAGATGCACACCCCGTGCCCGCCGGCCATCGGCGCGGTGCCGTTGTAAACGTAGTAGGTGCTGCGCGGGTTCCCGCCGTAGTTGGGGAAGTCGTTGTAGACCGGGATCCCCATCACCAGCGGCTTGCCGCTAGCGAGCCAGGACTTGGCATTGGTGATCGAGTTGGGTGGGCTGTAGGGACCGTCGCTGTACTGGTTCCAGAAGCTGTACCAGCCGGAGGGGATGCGGTATGGCTTGGCCGCCTCCAGCTGCGCCGCGCTGGGCTGGTTGGTGTAGTTGCTCTGGCTGTAGGGGAACTCGGCGATGTCGACGTCGCCCTTGGTCTCCAGCAGGTTGAAAGCATCGGTGAAGGAGGAGCCGTAGTCCTGACCGCCGTTGATCTGGTTGTAGACGAACGAAGGGCTGAACTCGTCCTGGCTGTTCGCGAGGTTCCAGCCGGTGTGCTCCTGCTTCTCCGACCAGGTCTTATAGTAGTAGCTGGTGGCCCACGCCACGCAGCTGCCCTGCTGACCCTGGTTGCCTACCGGTGGAAGCTGGCTCGACAGGTCGGCAGACGTTCCCAGGACCGCGCCGTCGTAAGTGCCGGGCGCCGATGGTGCCGTCGCGTAGGAGGCCTGCGGCGCCAGCTGGAAACCGAGGTGATGGGTGCCGTCGCCCTGGGCGGCGGCCGGGCTGCCGAGGAAGCCCCGCAGGTCGGAGCCCGCCGCGCTTGCTCCGGTGGCCATCAGTGGGACGATGGCGGCGCACAACAGGAAGACCAGTAGAAGAGCCATGAGGCTGTAAGTGCTACGAAGTCGCGGTTGGATTCTGCCCTGGTCACGTTTACCGGTCACTGACTGCTCCCGTCACCCTACACCTGCTTGAGGCTTTTGCCCCGCAATTTGTATCGTCGTGATTCCGCGGGCCGGTTATAAAACCCGGGCAAACAGCCGATTAATGGCTCCTGAGAGGGACGTTGAGTAGTCACATGGGGTGACAGATCGGGTTCTAATGGGGGATGTCAGGGTCGGTCGAAAGAGGCCGGCGTCGCCGGCGCGCGGGCCGGGCGGGGTCGGGCCGCTACATCAGCGACTTCTCGGAGAGCCCGACGGCGCTGTCGATCTGGTCCTTCAGCACCGGCGGAAGCCCTTCGATGTCCACGTGCATGAACCCGCGGACGATGGTGGCGACGGCCTCTTCCTCGGAAAGGCCGCGCGCCATCAGGTACTCGACCTCGGCGCGTGCGATCTTGCCCACGGCCGCCTCGTGCGACATGTCCACGCCCTCCACCTTGCCGTCGAGCTCGGGCACGGCGTAGATCCGCCCGCCTCCTTTGAGGATCATCCCGCGGCACTCGAGGTGCGCCTTGACGCCCGCGACCTCGCCGACGAGAAGCCCTCTCGATATGATCTCTCCGCCCGTGGTGATCGCACGGGCTATCATCTCGCACCTGTTGCCCGGCGCTGACAGTATTGCGCGCGAGCCGACGTCCATGTGCGAGCCGGGGGGCGCGAACAGCACGGAGTTGAAGCGCGCCACCGCGTCCTTCCCCTCCAGGTATGCGCTGGGGAAGAGCTGCAGCGACTTGACCGGATGTAGGCACACGTAGTTGTTGAGGAAGACCCCGCCTTCTCCGATGCGCATGCCGCTGCGAGGGCGCACCTCGATGTTCTCCGCCCAGTTGTGGATCATGGAGAAAGTTATCTTCGCGTTCTTCTTCACGTAGAACTCGCTGACGCCGATATGCAGGCCGGACAGTTCGGGCGAGTCGGTCGCGCAGCCGGTGATGATGTGCAGCTCAGAGCCTTCCTCGGCGATCACGATGTTGTGGACGTTCTGGCTGATCGAGGCCGCTTTCAAATACAGGCAGGCCTGCACCGGAAAGACGCTCTTCACGCCCGGCAGCGCGCGGATGAAGTAGCCGTCCTGGAAGTTGAGCTCCGCGCTGGCGGTGTACTTGTCGGCGTCCACCTGCACGACTTTCCAGAGATACTCCTCCAGCCAGGGGTACATCTCCAGCGCGCTCCGCGTGGACTGGACCTCGATGCCTTCCTGCGTCGGGGCGGCGTGGATGACCGACCTGTCGACCTGGATGAAGGACCCCGAGCGCTCCGCCCCGGTCACGTCGACGCCGGCGTTCAGCAGCCGGTCGCGGTCGACCTCGTCGATCTCGTCAAGCGGCTTGGGCTTGTACTCGGGCGCCTCGAGCGTGTACTCCTCGAGCTTGACGTCGGGCCCGAACTTCGCGGGCTTTTCCCGGGCCGCCTCGGCCCTCTTCTTCACTTCTGACACGAGAGACACCCCTCGTACCCGCGGTCCCTGATGCCCTGCAGGATCTCGTGCGGGTTCCCGGTGCACCATATGGTCTCGTTGACCAGCACGCAGCCCTTGTCGGCCTCGACGTAGTCGAGGATGTAGCCGGAATGCGTGATGATGAGGCCGGACTTATGGCGGTTCTTGTGCACGTCCTTCTGCAGCAGCTTGCGGATGGCGTTGCCGATCAGGTCGATGTTGACCAGGTCGACCCCCGACTCGGGTTCGTCGAGGAGGACCAGGTCCGGGTCCTGCGCCATGAGCTGCAGCAACTCGGCGCGCTTGATCTCGCCGCCCGAGAAGCCGGCGTTGAGGTCACGGTTGAGGAACTCGTCGAAGTTGAGAGACCTGGCGAGCTCCTCGATGTCTTCGCCGTTCTTCTCGATTATCTCGAGCATCTCCCTGACTTTGAGGCCGGTGATGGTCGGGGGGCGCTGGAACATGATGCCAATGCCCCTCTGGGCCCGCTCGTTGGTGGGAAGGTTGGTGATGTCCTCGTCCTTGAACATGATGCGGCCGCTGGTGACCTTGTAGTCGCCCAGTCCCATGATCGCCATCAGCAGAGACGTCTTGCCGGAGCCGTTCTCGCCGAACAGCATGCGCGTCTCGCCCTCCTCGATATGGAGGCTGACGTCCTTGAGCAACATCTTGTCGCCGATCATCACCGATAGGTTCTCGACCTCGAGCATCGCACTCGACTCCTTACTCCACTTGTCTGGTTGATTATAGCAGCAGCGGTGTCGCGATCTGGATACAGACGAATTTAGCGGAGGTATGATGCAGTGCTTGACCCCAGGCAAGAAGGTGATCGTCGAGGGCTCCGAGTATTTCAACCACGGGACCGCCGCCGCCGCGGTCAGCAATACTGCTCCTGGAGCGATACCCAACGTTGTGGCTGCTCCTCCACCCCCGGAGGGACAGGCAAAATTCTGCACTGGCTGCGGTGCCAGGATTTCTCCCGAGGACAGTTTCTGTCCCGGCTGCGGACAGAAGAATCAGGCCTAGAAGAAATGCCTCCTGACCTTGCGGCTATTCAAGCCCGAGGTCTTTCATTGAGGCGTCTGCCTCAGCGTCGAGCTTCTTGTAGTCTGTCTCCAGCGCGCCGAGTTCCGCCTCGTACTTGTTTGCGATGCCGTTGAGCGTGTCGGTCACTGCCGTCTGGCTCGTAGGGGGTGTGGTTACCCAGCTGCTGATTGCCCCGCCTATTTCGGCAAGGAAAGCCTTCAACTTGTTACCGATCGCGATCAGGTCGTCGACCTCTTTGATCCTGGTGTCAGTGTAGTCCGTGTAATCCTCGGCGCCTTTGAGCTTGGCAACTGCCTCGTAGTCGGCCTTGAGCTTTTCGGCTTTTGCAAGGAAGGCATCGATTTCGGCGGTGACCGTCTTCGACTTCTCTTTGAACTTGGTGTCGAGATCCTGAAGGCCCGTTACCCCGGAGACGTCGCTGAATGCGTTCGTGACGTCGCTGTTCAATTTGTTGTACCCGTCGATAAGCGTCTGCAGTGTCTTGTCGGCGCTTTTCAGGTCCTGCTTGGCGAATTCGCCCGCGAAGTTCTTCTCGCCGAGGAGCCACTTGCCGTTCTTCTTCACCAGGTAGAACTCTTTACTGAAATCTTCGTTGATAGGGCCCGTCTGCAACTTGCCGTCGGCATCCTTGTATTGGACGGTGCCACCAGTCACTTTGACGGTCGCGCTATTCCCACTGGTAGTCGTGCTGAACTTCGCACCCTTGAACTTGACGTTCGTGTCCATGAGGTTCTTGGCCATGTCCGCCTTGAAGGAAGCTTCGACGCCCGGCTGGTTCTTGAACGGCTCCATATCGATAAGGGCATAGAAGCTTTGAGCGTTCTTGCTTTCGAGTGCCTTGAACATGCTCGCGACAGTCGCCGACGGGGACGAGCCCTTGAACACGACGAACACGAGCACCAGCACCACAGCCGCGACTGCCAGGACGCATACGGTCGCGATTGCGGGGACGAGCCAGCGCTTCTTCTTCGCGACGGGCAGGCCCGGTGGTGCGGCGGACTGCGGTGGTGTCACCGACGTTTGCGGCCCCACCGGTGCACCGGCGGGCGAAGCGGGGACGGTCGCAGGCGCAGGGGAAGGCTTGGCTTGGTCGGTAGAATTCATGGGAGTGCCGCAGTGGGTGCAGAAAGCTTCATCGCCAACTTCGTTCCCGCAGTTTGTGCAGAACATAGCTACCTCCTTTTGAGGCGTCTTGGCCGCGCTCAGATGGCAGGCAAGACGGCTGGTCCAAGATCCTACCCGGCCTGCCGCCCTGCACCCGGATGAAAGTATTCTATCATCCGCGACAGACCTGACCAGGCCCCGGCTCATCTATAGAGCACTACGGCTCATTTCCACCACATCGATTTGCACCAGAACGAGCACTCGGCGGCGGAAGGAGAATTCGAATGCCACTGTGGTGTGGTCATGACGTTAGAAACGTCAAGACGAAATACCAGCCAGCATCTGCCGGAACAACAACAAGGTCGCCAGGGTCAAAGGCGGATGCGCTCGGTCCCGGTGGAAGTGACAGATCCGCCCGGGAAGTTGCTTATGGACCGTGCCAGGTACTGGAACCGGCGGGCGCTTTATTTTCGTGGCGCGCCGAAGTCGCATCATCGGAACGACGCAACATCGGCGTAAGATTACACGCGCCAATGCGCGGTGTGGTCAGAACAAATTCTGCCCACTAAGGGCGAAGGGCCCGGTTTAAAAGGGGAGCAGGGAGTCAAGGCGGCCAACTTCAGCGAGTAGCATGATGGTAGAATACTGGAGTTAGAATGTGACAAGAAGGCATGAGAATATGGCTCGAACCGGCTGAGCTTGATCAGCCAGATGTACGAGGAGGCAGCCATGATGGTGCGGAGAAGAGGCAAATGTGGCGATGGAGCAGGGAAGCGAACAGCGGCAGGGGCCAGCTTGGCGCTCTCAGCTATTCTTGTGGTGAGCCTTGTCTTATTCCTTTCAACAGCAGCGAATGCCGCCTACGCCTGGACATCCACGGGCAGCCCCTCGCCAGGCAGCAATTCCGTAAGATGTCTGGCCCTGGATGAAACACACAATATCCTTTATGCGGGCGCCGACACCGGTGAGGTGTACAGATACCAGTCGGGGGTCTGGAGCACTACCGGCGGGCCATCAGCCCAGACAGCGATCAACGATATCGAGTATGACCCTGTCAGTAATACAGTTGTGGCGGCTCTATACGCCAACAGCAGCTTCCAGGTCTGGACGTATCAGGAGGGTAGCACCTGGACATTGACCAATGGAACAGTCGGCAATGACAATCCCAGTTCAGTTGCGTCCGACGGGGCTCAGAAGAAACTGTATGCCGCCACGTACAGCGGAGCGGCCTGGGTGTACGACTACCGGCAAGCGCCCGGTCCGTGGGCGAGCCTCGGAAATCCTTTGAACAGTGTGAGATGCATGAAAATGGATACGACCAGGCACGTTCTGTACGCGGGTGGTTACACAGGAACCGTGTGGCCGATGACTGCAGCGGTCTCAAGGTACGATGGGTCGACCTGGAGCTCGTTCGGCAATACTTTCGGCGTCGGGATACAAGTCTCATGCCTGGCGCTGGACTCGCCCAGGAACATCCTCTACGCCGGGATCTATACGAACGTAACGGGAGAAGTGAACGTCTTCAGGAGGAACATAGATGCTGGTGGAGACTGGGTCGGGATAGGCACTTTGTGCGGAGGCCCGGAGATCTACTCCCTTGCTGTCGACGAGATCAATAACACCCTGTACGCGCTCGCCTATGACGGCCACGTATATAAGAACTGTAACGCTTCGGTAGGCAGTACCTGGTTGGACATAGGTCGGGTCAGTGCGAATACCGTGTACAACCAGCGTCTGCAGTACGACCCTGGCAGCGCGACTCTCTTTTGCGGATCATCTGACGGACAGGTGTACCGCCAGGGGATTTCCGCCCTGACCGCGATCGATCCTTCATCAGGTGCCCAGGGACAGACGCTCGACGTGGATCTGACAGCAATCAACAGCGATTTCACGGCAGCCAGCGAGGTGGTGTTTTCAGGTGATGGGGTCAACGTGAATTCCACCACGCGCCTGAGTTCGAACAAGCTGAGGGCCAACATCACGATCGAGCCGGACACCTACCTGGGCCCCAGGAACGTCTGGGTCAAGACAGGCGGTGATAAGACGAACAAGCTGGTCCAAGGCTTCACCGTTACCGAGGCCCCGGCATCGAGCACCTGGTACCTGGCCGAGGGCACCANNGGGCTTTTCCACCTACATCACCATCGAGAACCCTAACGACGCCGCCGTCAATGCCAGGCTCACCTACATGGACCCCAACCCGCCGCCCTCGGGCAAGGGCGTCCTCACCACCCGCGTCCTCGCATTGCCCGCCCTCTCCCAGACCACCGTCTCCTCGGCCTCAGACATAGGGAACGTGGACTTCTCCACCAAAGTGGAGTGTCTGGAAGGGAAGACCATAGCGGTGGACCGCACCATGTTCTGGACGGGGCCGGGATACTCACCTGCTCAGAGCGGCTACCACTCCTCCGTGGGCACGAGCGCGCTGGCCAACACCTGGTACTTGCCCGAGGGCTCCTCGGCCTGGGGCTTCGAGACCTGGACGCTGCTGCTTAACCCCAATGACACCGCGGCCAACATAACCCTCACCTACATGACCGAGACTGCAGGCGTCAAGGTCCTGAGCAAGAAGGTCCCCGCCCACTCCAGGGCCACCTACTCCATGGCCGCGGACATAGGCGCGGCCGACGCCTCCATCGAGGTCACAAGCGATGTTCCCGTAGTGGCGGAGCGCTCTATGTACAGGAACAACCGGAGGGAGGGCTCCTGCTCCATAGGGGCCACCGCTCCTGCTGCCGACTACTACCTGGCGGAGGGGGCCACAGGCTACGGGGTTGGCTTCACCACCTACGTGCTGGTACAGAACCCCGGCAACGACACCAACAAGGTCACGCTGACCTACCAGACAGGGTCAGGAGAGGTGGCCGGCCCATCCTTCACTATGCAGCCCAACACGCGCAAGACCGTGAAGGTCAACGATACCCTGCCATCCAACACGGATGTCTCCACGCAGGTGCACGGCTCAAAACCCCTCATAGCCGAGCGGGCCGTGTACTGGGACAACGGCACGGGACAGGCCTTCCACGCGTCCATCGGGCTGGCTTCTCCCCACATGGCCTTCATGCTGCCGGACGGGCAGAGCTCCAACGGATGGGAGACCTGGACGCTCGTTGAAAACCCCAACCCGGGTGCTGTAAGGGTACGGATAACCTACCTGCCGCAAGGCGGAGGAAAGAGCATCTCCTTCACCGACGAGATACCCAAGGAGTCCCGCCGCTCCTACTCCATGGGCGACAAGCTCCCCTCCGGGCGTGCCTCCATACTGGTGGAGTCCCTGGACGGGGCCAGGCCTATCATGGTAGAGAGAGCAATGTACGTGAACGACAAGGGAGCCGGCACGGACACCATAGGGGGGTTCTCGGACTAGCGTGTTCTCAACCAGAGATCGTGGTTTCAAAAACACTCTCTACAAAGGACGTTGTTCTTGACACCGTAAAACGTGACACTGAATGCGATTTTGGAAATCTTTGACGAGTTTGCCTATTCACCAAGTGAAGAAAGCGTACGGGCTGAAGTAGAGAACTATCTCGCTGGGGCCAACCGATAATTCCCTTCTTCTGCTGGCGCCACAGGCCCAGTCCGACACCTGACTCGTGCCGACGAGTGCCTGGAAGTCGTCCTTGAAGAATGAGAGGGTGCATGAAGTCGTGCTGCACCACGTAGGTGTCGGCCTCGTCGCAGGTTCATACAAGGCTCTGATAGCGATACTACTATGAGGAACGAGCTTCTGTCCTGGAACAGACCCGGCGGAAAGCGACAACTCACAGGGGTTAGAACCTTAGGACAGACTTGATAGTAGAGCACTCGGTTATATGAAGTCGGTGTTTGAGGAGGCCTGTGGGTAACACGGGTCAAACTAAACCTACAGGGACCCCGGTTCGTCCAATCAACAGATCGCCGCCAGTGGGAGGAATATGACAGAGAGAGACCGAATCGACGCGAGAAGGGCGACCTGCCGTGCAAGGGCGCGGAGGAGAAGGCGCCGGGCTGATGCTCTGGCAATCTCAGTTGCGATTCTGATTATTTTGACCGTAGTTCTTTTCTGCCCCTGGGGGCCGTTGAAGGGCGTCCTGTTTCCGAAAGGGAGAGTCGTGAGGAAGACGGTGACGGCCGGGACCACGACACCGGCACTCGAGATCACGACACAGGCGCTCTATAGTTTGAACACCAGTCACAAGACCTTCTCGGGATCCGTCAAGGCCACGGGTCCACCGCTCAAGAGCGAGGACACGAAACCACCCTGCGTCGCCATAGTGGTTGACGACACCGGAGATAGCGCCTCCTACATGGCAAGCTGGCTGAAGATCGACGCGCCTTTGACGTTCTCTGTCTTCCCGTGGCCGCCACTGTCCGGGCAGCTTGCCGACACTCTTTACGCGGACGGTTACGAGATCATGATGCACGTGCCCACGGATAACATGCCGCCGCATAGCAACGCCGGACCCGGCCAGCTCTCGACCGGAATGTCGCGGGCCAAGGTGTTTCAGACCCTGGACGCGGACGTCGCAAACGTCCCGCACATCGTGGGTTTCAACAACCACGAGGGAGGACGCGGGTGCGACCAGCTCGACCTCATGACCTACGAGGTCGAGTGGGCGAAGTCGAAAGGGCTCTTTGTGGTCGACAGCGCCAGCTCGGCACACGACAGGGTGACCCAGGCGTGCCTGGCCCTGGGCCTGCCGAAGCGGTTGAACAAAGTCTTCATCGACCACCAGAACGACCCGGCCTACATCCGCTCCGCCATGAACCAGCTGGCAAGCCTCGCGCGCAAGAACGGTACGGCCATAGGCATCTGCCACTGGTTCCGCCCGAACACCCCCACCGTTGTCGGCGAGATGATAACCGCGCTGAGGGGGCAGGGAATCCACTTGGCATTCGTCAAGGACATAAGTGATTGAGCCTGTCATAGTCGTACGCGAGACACGGCAAACCCGACGAGGCCTGGAGGATGCCGGGTGAAGGATGACGAGCGGCACGAAAGAGGGAAGAGTAGGGGCAAAACGGACGACAAGCCCAACCCGTATCGCAGGAGGCGCAGGCGCCTGTTCATACTTGTCCTGGCGATAGCCGTCGTCATAGTGCTCGCGGTCGTCATCTTCGCGCACGGGCCCGGCAAGGGCACGGCCTCACTGAACTCTGTCAAGGCGGCGAGTGGGAAGCCCACCGTTGATGTCGATGCGCTTCTGAAGAAGGGGATCCGGCCGAACGAGCTGGGCATGGTCATGATTATGGAGTACCACCGCATTGCGGACAGCGAGGGAAGTTTCACCCGTAGCATAAACAACTTCAAGAACGACCTGGAGACCCTTTACGCAAAAGGATACCGCCTTGCCAGGTACAGCGACTTCCTGAGCGGCCACATCAACACGCCCGCCGGTACCACGCCGATAATCTTCACTTTCGACGACTCGACCGTTTCACAGTTCCGGTATATCGAGGCGGGTGGCAAGAAAGTGATCGACCCCAACTGCGCGGTCGGGATTATGGAGGCTTTCTACCACAAGCACCCCGACTTCGGGTGCACGGCGGTCTTCAGTTACCTGCCGAGCCTGTTCGAGCAGGAGGGCACGGGAAAGGAAAAAGTGCAGTATCTCGCGACCCACGGCTTCGAGTTCGCCGATCATACAGTCGACCACGCCCCGCTGGGGAAGCTCAGCGACCAGGACGTCCAGAAAGAGATTGTCGGCTCGATCTCGAACATGAAATCGGTCGACCCGAAGGTCGACGTCGATACCCTGTGCCTCCCCGACGGGGTGATGCCCAAGAACCAGGCCCTGATGTACCACGGGTCCTACGATGGAAGCACCTACAACTTGAAATGGGTGCTCCTGGTGGGCTCGAATCCCATGTATCCACAGTATAACTACAAGAACCCGGGCGCTGAATTGCCCCGCATCCAGGTGATGGACTACGACCAGAAGACCGGCAAGGGCGCCGACGGTTCCGGCTACTGGCTCGCGTACTTCGATAAGCACCCGGAGCTCCGGTTCGTCAGCGATGGGGATCCACTCACAATATGTGCCCCGGGCTACATGGAGCCGCGCCTGCTGCCGAGCAAGCTGCCCAAGGGCGTCCAATTCGTCGGTTATGAGCAACCCTGACCGGGACGGGACCCGAACGTTATCGAGACCAGACCCCGTTGCCGTGAGTCCCCGCGTAGAGGGTGTTGTTGTCCGGGTCGTAGGTGAGGCAGGGGATGCTGAAGTTCGAGACTCCTTCGCCGGTGCTGGCCCAGACGATGCCGTCGTACTTCCATACCCCGGTGCCCAATGCAGTGGGAGCGTAACAACCCGCGTAGAGCACGCTGCCGGCTGAGTCGTAGGCGAGGCAGTACGTGTTGTAGTTGAACACTCCCTGGCCCGTGCTGGTCCAGGTGGCGCCGTTGTACTTCCAGACACCGGTACANNTGTACTTCCAGGCCCCGTGGTTGTCCGTCCCGGCGTAGAGCAGTTTGTGGCCCGTGTCATAGGCGAGGGAGAGGATGCTATAGCTCGAGACCGCCCCCGCGGTATTGGTCCAGGTCGTGCCGTTGTACTTCCAGGCTCCCTTATCATGTGTCCCCGCGTACAGCAGTTTGTGGTCCGGGTCGTATGCAAGGGAGATGACCTCATCGGTCGAGACCGCTCCACCGGTGTTGGTCCAGGTCGTGCCGTCAAACTTCCAGCCCCCTCTGGCCACACTTTTTGAGCTGTCATAAACCCCCGCGTACAGCAGTTTGCGGCCGGGGTCGTAGGCCAGGGAGAGCACGTCGTTGCTCGAGATCGCTCCACCGGTGCTCGTCCAGGTTCCACCGGCGTATTTCCAGGCCCCATGGTTATCTGTTCCCGCGTAGACCACTTTGTTGCCCGTGTCGCACGTCAGCGAGTAGATCGTGTATGTCGATAGCCCTCCGCTGGTATTGGTCCAGGTGTTGGTGACAGTGAAGCCACCGTTCTGGCTTGTCTTCTTGCCACCCAGACCGATCACGAGACCCACTGCAATACCGGCTGCCACAACGACGATTATCACTATGACGGCGACCTTCCGCCAACCGGAAGCGGCCTTGTGGCGCGGCGGTTCTTGAACGGGTTGTTGAACGGGCTGGGGTGGAGGCATCTGCGGGGCGAGCTGGACGTCGTTATCCGAGAGCTGAAACCGTTTCTGCAAACGGCTGGAGAAGACCACGTATTTGAACTCAGGTCTTTGAGGGTTGGGCTGGACGCTCTCTATCTCTACCTGTTCGCCTGGCTTAAAAGCGACTTTGTCGCCTTCCACGATCACCTGGCGTCTTATGGTTCCTTGGCTCATCTTCTCCCAACATCCCCTTCCAACAGTAAGGTCAGATCTTCTCCTCAGGCCCTCCGGGAGTGCCCTTGTTGCGGCGCCGCTCGTCGAGCACAAGGTAAGCGAGCAACAAGATGAAGACCGGGACGAGGACGAGCATCTCCCAGGGGTACAGGTTGGCTATCTTCGCGTAGATGCAGACCCAGGTCTCCTCAAATGTGTACCAGGCGTCAGCGTGGGTCGGGTTGATCTCCTGTCGCCGGAAACCCGTCTTTGACTTCGTGACCACCTGGCCGTTTTCAAGCACCTCGGGCACTTCCGCATTCATCGTAACGTCGAAGTAATGATACCGGGCTCGTGACATGACGGAATTTTTTCCTGTATCGACCTTCCAGAGCCGAGCGCCTGCGCCACCGCTGATGATGAAACCGGTGTACTGCTGGGCCGCCCTCACCGGGGACATCCCCGCCATTGGCGCGCCTGGCGGAATGGGCCACTCGTCGGCGTCATAGGTGTGGATGTGCCCCGCCAGGACGAACGTCACATGGTACTTCGTCGCAAGGTCCTTGATAGCCTGAGCGTTCTTCCTGTCGGCGAGGAATTTATCCATAGGGGCGTTCTGGTTTCTCTGGCCCTTGAAAGGCGGGACGTGCATGTCCACGAAGCAATAGTTGTAAGGCAGGCTCTTCTTGAGCTCGGCCTCGAACCACTTCATCTGCGCCGGGTCTACGCGTTTCTCGTTCGCGTCGTCGAGCATGATGTAGTACGCGTTGCCTACGGAGAAGGAGTAGGTGAAGGGACCCCAGACCTCGCGGTAAGCCTTTCTGCCGTTGCTGCGGATATCGTGGTTGCCTATAGCGGTGACCATCGGGATCTTGAGCTTGTCGGCGACCTGCAGCGTCAGCCTGTACTTGGTGACGTCACCGTCATACGCGAGGTCACCGGAGTTGACGGCGAACAGCAGGTGCTGCTTGTGGACCTCGTCGATCTCCTTCTCGAGTTCGGCGACCATCCTGTCTCTAGTCTCTTTGGCTATGGTTGTGTCGGTCTTCAACCTGGCGAGCCGGTCCTTGAGTTGGTTCCATTCCGCCGTGTTGTCGTCGTTTTCCTTGTTGATCTTCTTGATGAGCTGGCCGAAGGTCTTCCGCGAGCTGTGGTTGTCCGCCCACACCACCACAGAGTAGCCGTGGGTGCTCTTGTCGAGGTTGATGAACTCACTCTCGAACTTCGTGTAGTCTTTCTGGATCTGTGCGAGCGCCTTCTTGTCCAGATTCTTATAATTGCGTGGCAGGAAGAGGGTCTCGTGAAGCTTGACACCCGTAGCCACCATTATGGCAATGAGCACTATCAGCAACAGGACGGTCGCCGCGTGTTGTATCCAGAGGCGCGGCGCCCGCGCTTCCAGGTTGTCAGGCCTTCTCTTCTCTTTGTTTCGCACCGTGGCCTTCCCGTTGCGGAGTGCAATAAGACCAGCAAGCTGCGGACGGGCTTTGCTCCTGCTCGAGTACAAGGCTACTTCATAATCGCGGGGCTTGCACAAGTATTCAAACACAATCTCGCGGACAAGAAGGGCTCAATTGTCTATCGGTCCTGGCCTTCCCTTTCTCGTATACCGCTTACGACGAAGGCATCTTTGCAACGATTCGAGCAGTTCCGACTTGGTCGACTTGATTCTGTCATGTTTCAACGGCTGACCTCTCCAGGTCACCTTCACTGCAGGCGGGCGCTTTTCTCTTGAAGAAAG
>PMJJ01000122.1 GCA_003157385.1 Actinomycetota bacterium
TCTCCGCATGAAGGTGAACACCCTCAGGTCGATCAGCCTGAAGGCGAGCCACTGCGACGGCCATATCAGCAGCAGCTCAGCGATCAGGTAGGCGACGGCCACTCCCTCGGCGCTCCAGTGAAGCCCTATGGCGAAGGCAGTCGCGCACACCGCGGCGGCGAAGATCCCCCACTTCAGCATGATGTCGGTCCTGCCCTGCGACTGGAACAGCCAGCCCACCGTGCCCGACACCGACTGCAGCAGCCCGACGAAGGCGAGCACCTGGATGAGGAAGATGGAGCGGTCCCACTTTATCCCGAAGAACACCCTGACGAACTGCGGAGCGAGTATGGCCAGCCCCGTCATCAGCGGAAAGGTGATGGTGGCGATGTAGCGGTTGGCGCTGATGTAGCCCTCCCGCGCCCTCTCCTTCGAGTCCTGTATGATGGACAGCGCCGGGAACATCACCCTGCCTATCACCGTGCTGATGCTCTGCAGGGGGAACAGCAGCAGCCGGTAGGCCAGGTTGTAGAAGCCCAGCGTGGCGGCGCCCTCGAACTTGCCGATGAGCAGGTTGTCGAGGTTGCGGTTGAAGTAGTTCACCAGCCCGAACCCCATCAGGTGCAGCCCGAACGAGAGCAGTTCCCACGCCGCGCTCCAGCGGAAGATGAACTTCGGCTTCCAGCCGGACATGAACCACAGCAGCGCGGCCAGCAGCACGCTGTAGGACACCGCCTGCCCCACCAGGCTCCACACCCCGGACCCCCCGTAGGCCATGGCGACCGCAACCCCGCCCGACAGCACCACCGAGATGATCTCGGCGACGGCGGGCAGCTTGAAGTCGAGGTCTTTGGAGAAGAGGGCGAGCTGTATCATCCCGAAGGAAGATATGAACAGGGTGGTGGAGAGCACCAGCACGATGGCGGTCAGCGCGCTCCTGCCGTAGAAGCCGGCGATGACGGGAGAGAGCAGGGCGAGGATGCCGGTGAGGACCAACCCCTCCGCCAGGTTAAGCCAGAACGCCGACGAAATGTGCTCCTCGGTTATTTCTTTCTTCTGGATCAGCGCCGCCGGCAGGCCCATGTCGTTCATCACCAGGAAGACGTTCATGAAGACGACCACCATGGCCATCAGGCCGAAGTCCCTCGGGCTGAGCAGGTGGGCCAGGATGGCGGTGACCGTGAAGGTGACGACCAGGCGGGTGACCTGTGAGGCGAAAGTCCAGCCGATCCCCTTGGCTGTCCTGTGCTTTAGGCTCATGGCGCTTCCAGCTTGAGCGAGATGTGATCGAACGTCGCACCGCCCGATGTCATCGATTCGATTGTTGTCTCCTGACTGCTGACGGAAGCCGGCGGCAGGCGCCTTTTGCTCTGGTGCCATCTCCAGAATCATTATCGCGGATTTTGAATATCAAACAAGCTGGGGGCGCTACGGGCTTCGATTATCTTGCCGGGCGGTTGGGACGGAGGAGTCAGGGAAACGAGTACCAGGACCTGGTGGTATGTAGGAAGTGACGGCCTCGGGGCTCTAGGTCTTCCTGCCGGCCATAATGGAGTAGCGGTCTCCGAGATCGTAGAAATCGCCCAGGTGCTCAAGGGTGAGAAAATCGAACATCTGCTGGTACTCCTCGACGTTCCTCGACCTGACGTAGTTGGCGTCGGGGAAGTCGGTGGTGTTGTCGACGAAGAACAGCAGGCCGCCGGGCCGCAGCACCCGCCGCAGTTCGCCCACGGTCCGCGCCAGCACCGCGTCGTCGGTGATGTTGCAGAAGACGACGAATATGAAGACGACGTCGAAGAAAGAATCCGCGAACGGCAACTCGCCCTCCGGCATTACCTGAAAATGGACGCCGTCGCAGGCGGGGGCCGCCTCTATCAGGGCGCCGACCGGGTCCACTCCGTAGGCCTCCCCCCCGATGATCGAGGCCAGGTCGGCGGTAAGGCGGCCGCTTCCGCAGCCGAAGTCGAGCACCGTCCTTTCGTCGCCCCGCAAATGTGCCTTGAGATAGGGAAAGACGGCTTCCTTCTGCCTGGAGGTCACCTGCTCGAGCTCGTCCTCGGGGTGGGTGAGGTCGAAGACGGCGCGATTACCGTAGCGCTCGACCCGCTTGTTCCAGTAGGCCATGCCTTCCAGCCGGGAGAGCGGGTCCAGCCGCCTCCTGACTTTGCGATAGAGGTTCACCACCCAGGAATAGAGCCGGTCCTTCAACGCTCTACTCCCCCCCGCGGACGGCACGCGAATATTTCCGGTCTCATGCTCCGACCACCCTTTGCTCTGATGCCCTGCCCGGCAGGCTGTGGTTGTCACGCATCTTACCTGGTATTCCCCATATGCCGCCTCCAACGCCGATATTCTACCACCAGAACGTCCTTTCCGACGCATGAAGCCCGGTACCGCCGCCTTCAGGGCATCCAACCCTTGCATCTTCCCTCCAGACCTCGTGTTTCCCGTCGTCCGGGCACAGTTGTCCCGCATTTGAATCCACCCTGCTTTCTATTCCCGCCTTTCAAAGGCTCAAGGCGGGCGCTTTCGCGCAGGCCCTGCCCAGGCGATGGATTCTCGACAGCATGGACCGGAACAGCTTCTCGGGTACCGCCACCTCTGCCATCTGGAAGA
>PMJJ01000006.1 GCA_003157385.1 Actinomycetota bacterium
TCGCAGCGTCTCGGGGAGTATAGGGAGTCTGCTGATTTCAAAGACGCGAGGACCAGCAAGCAAAAGGCTTACCCCGCCCCCGTCCCCATTAACGCCTACCGGTGCTGCGGAATGAAGTATTACTCGGCGGCCAGTCCGTGCTGCATGAACTCCATGAGGCTGGTGAAGGAGTCGAGGACGTCGAAGTCGTCCTCGATGAGGTAGCGGTTGCCCACCGAGGCGGCGATGCCGATCATGGCGTAGGCGATGGCCTCGGCGTCCAGGGGCCTGAACACCTCTTGCTCTATGCCCAGCTCGATTTCGGCGGCCAGAAACTTCGCCACCCGGTCGAACAGGTCATGCACCGTCTTCTTCAGGCGCTCGTTGCCTCCCATGATCTCCGTGTAGCTGCCGATCGCCATGAACTGGAGGTCGCGGAACTTGTTGATGAAGATCAGTCCCATGAAGCCCAGACGGGCCAGGGCCGCGTTGGTACCCTCGGCCGCGGCCTCCGCTTCGGCGAGGAGTTTGTCCAGCGTGCGCTGCATCGTGGCGACGAAGATCTCCTCCTTGCCGGAGAAGTATTGGTAGCAGGTTCCCTTGCTGACACCCGCGTGCTGCGCGATGTCGTCAACCGTCGCGTTCTGGTATCCCTTGGCGGAAAAGATGTCGTATGCGGCATCGAGGATCGCGTCGGTGCGTCGTTCCTCCCCGCTCAACGTGGCCAGCCGCTCTTCCTCCTCCAGGTCGCGGGAGTCCTTCTTGCTGGCCTTCTTCTTGAACGACTCCCAGTCGTCGACCTTGGAGAACGGGTACCTGTCCAGGATGCTCTTGATGCTCGACACCGAGAGCCCTTCGGCCCTCATCTTCTTGATGACCAGAAGCCTCTTGAGGAAGTCTTGGTCGTAGAAAGCCACGTTCGGCTTGGACTTTTTCGGCCTGGGAAGGAGCCCCTGGGACATGTAGAACTTGATGGTGCTCACGCTCAGCCCTGAGGCCTCCGAGAGCTGGCTCATCTTCATCGGCGCAGGTTTCGATTTTTCTTTGGCGCTCATAACTTTGGTCATATTGCCTCCGCTGTCTAATGAAAACGGATTCCGGAACCAATGTCAAACCGCTGGGTCAATATCGCTTGCGGTTAAGTGAGGCGGGCCCGCGACTGTCAGCGGACCTCCACCAGCGCGCCGATTCTGGCGATGCATTGCTCGACGTAGTCGGGGTTGTCTATGGTTATCCTCACCGCGTCCTGCCTGCAGGCCATCGCGCAGCGCCCGCAACCCTTGCACTCCTCACCGACGACCGCCACGCCGTCGACGACTCTGATCTGATCGAACACGCAGTACTTCACGCAGCGGCCGCAGCCGTTGCACTCCCCGGTTATCTCCACGCTCACGCCCTCGAGCTTCACCAGCAGGTCGCGCGCCTCCCGGGAGGCAAGCGGCATGCAGGTGCTGATGCAGCAGCAGGGGCAGCAGTGACAGATCGTCAGCAGCCTGTGGTGGTCCTTGACGCCCAGCATCAGCGCGTCGCCCTTGAACTTGCCTACGCAGGAGACCAGCCCCGCGTCCGTCGCCTCGCGCAGGTGCTCGAGCGCCTGCGCGCGGGAGATCAGCGTGCCGACCTCGGGGTCGACGTCGCGCACGGCGGGCCCTAGGAAGAGACAGCCGAGCTCCGGGTCGAAGTCCTTGCAGCCTTTCTCGCTGCGGCAGGGGCAGCGGTTCAAGGTCAGGTGGTCGCTGGCCTCGTTGATGAAGTGCTCGATCACCGCCAGGGGCGCCACCGTCCCTTCAGGGAGCTCGAGGTCTTCGTTGACCGGGAGGTAGGTGAGGGTCACACCGCTGGGAGGCATGATCAATTTGCCGATGCTCCTGAGCACGGGCACCCTGGTCGATCTGAAGGCGAGGTCCCGGTGCTTGTACATCGACAGCAGCCTGTCGAAGCTCTTCTTGCTCCTGCCCATTCGGATCTTCCTCCTCGTTTCTCACGGACTGGACGAAATACCGGAAAGTCATCTCAAGCATCAGCGCCGCTTCCCTGGCAATCAGTATTGACCGAACAGTATTCTATTACTAACCGCTTTGGTATTTCAAGGAAGAAACCGACGTCATAAGCAGGTAATCCATCCATCGGAGGATGCTCCGACTGAGCCTGCTGCAGGCCTGATAACTGCCATCTTATGTTTCACAATAGTGGTATCGGTGACTGAATAGGGGTAATATAGTACATGTTGCAAGGCCTGAAGCCCGATAGTGAACCTCAATAGTGAAACTGGGATTTTTCCGGTGAAACGGGGTGATAGAGATGCAGCAAGAGACCGCCGCAGATTTCTACGATGAGCTGCAAGAGGCCATCCGCCTCGAGAAGCCGATCAAGCTCGTCCACGTCGGCATGCTGACCGACGAGCAAACGCTGCTGAAGATGTGGGACGAAGGCTCCCTCTGCCTCTAGCCCTCAGCCGATGCCTGTGCCGCGCCCCGGGTGCGGACGACCATGCCGGCGCCTTCTCCGTGCCTTGCCGCTCCTGGCTTAAGAGGCCGGGGGTGGCGCCCGGCCATCAACAACCCCAATGCACCATCGGTGCCTGGCACCAATGGCGCGTTTTCTCCATGTATAATTGTGCCGTCGTTGCGCAGCACCCAGCAAAGGAGACGGATTGAGCAAGCTACTACTGGTACGCCACGGCCGCACCGCCTGGCATGCGGAGGGCAGGTACGCCGGCACCGCCGACGTCCCCCTCGACGACGTAGGCAAGCAACAGGTGGCACGCGTGGTCGAGCGTCTTTCGCCGGTTGAGTTCGCCGCGATATTCACCAGCCCGCTGTCCCGGTGCCACGAACTGGCCCTCGCGGTCGCGGAGGAGCACGGGCAGGGGGCGATAACGGACAAGCGCCTCGGCGAGATCGACCTGGGCAGGTGGGACGGCGAGACTTTCAAAGACATACTCGCCAAGGACGGGGACATCCTCAAGAGATGGACCGAGGACCCGACGTCGATCACGGTCCCGGGGGGCGAGTCGCTCCTGTCGGTGCAGGACCGCGCCATGGCGTGGTTCGCCGAGGCGACGGCCGCGCATCCCGACGGGATCATCATGGCCTCCAGCCACGGCGGACCTATCCGCGCGATCATCTCCGCAGTGCTCGGTCTGCCGCTGGGGCACCTCTTCAGGCTGACGGTGGACCTCGCCTCGGTCACCACCATCAACTACAAGGGGATGTTCTCCAACCTCGAGGAGCTCAACGACCGCTGCCACCTGGACGGGCTCGACGCCTCCAGTTGGTTGTAGGTTGCTCGTGGTGTCCTCTCGTCGATTCGACGGAGGCCGACTCACTCCGAAGAGGACACCCCTCGCCAGACTTTCCCGTTCCTTCGTGACCACATAACGATTATGCGGCCGCGATCATCATCCCGCATGAGAACCTGTACGTTGGTGCTAGAATAACCGTGGGGACAGTCATCCGGGTGGTCGCGGGGCCGCAAGGCNNGGTTAAGCTGAAACGGTGGTGTAAGAGACCACCAGCGGCCAGGTGACTGGCCGGCTTGGCAAGCCCCACCCGGAGCGATGCCGAATAGGGGAGGAGCGGTGGCCCGCCGCGTTTCGACTCCCGGGTAGGCAGCACGAGGCCCGCGGCAACGCGGGTCCCAGATGGATGGCCACCACCGCGCAAGCGGTACAGAATCCGGCTTACAGGGTGGCTGTCCCGCGCAAATTCAAGATAGGGGTTTGACCCCTATCTTGAATTCTCGATGTCGGTGCGCGCGCCGATGCGCTCCAGCAGCACCCTCTCCGTGTCGACCGACGGGTCGAACCTGATCCTGATGTTGTGCCGCGGGCAGGCGGCCGCGCACCTGCCGCAACCCTTGCAGAAGTCGGCGAAGACCGGCCCGTCGCGCCCGACCTCTATCGCGCCCAGAAAACAGGCGCGGGCGCACTTCTCGCAGAGGGCGCACTCGCCCACGCTGCTCATCACCAGCCCGGGCAGCCTGATGATCCTCTCGCGATAGGCTTCCGGCCCGCCCTTCATGTCGGTGCGGAAAGTGCAGCAGCAGTTGCAGCAGAAGCAGACTGCAAGCATCCTGCGGTAGTCGATGCCCAGCAGTGAGGCGTCGAACGAGGAGTGTATGACGCAGGGCAGCAGGCCGAGGTCACGCCCATGCGCTACGTGCTCCAGCGCTTCTGGCGCGTCCACCGCGCGCCCGCGCTCCGGGCTGATTTCGGCGGCGGCGTCCCCTAGGAAGATGCAGCCGAACTCGCGGGGGTGGTTCTCGCAGCGCTCCGCCGTGCGGCAGAGGCAGCCGCTCAGGATGAACCGGTGCGAGGCCATCCCCACCAGGTCCTCGATGATCTGGTAGGGCAGCAAGCTGCCGGGCTCCACCTGGACTGTCTCGCCTACCGGCACGTAGGTGGCGTCCAGGTTCTTCTCGTTCCAGAAGACCGGCCCGAACAGGCGCCCGAGCACGGGCAGGCGCGTGGCTTTCTTCCCCAGGCGGCCGAGCGGCCATAGCCGCATCGTCGCCTTGAACCGCACCCGGCCCGCCATCCTCACTCCTCGCCCGTCGGCCTGGTGATCACCAGCGGACAGGCGGCGGACGATTCGATCTGGATCGTGGGATGGACGATGCCGTAGTCCTTCTCGAGCCTCACCGCGATGTCCTGGACGATGTCGGTGCACTCGCTGACCATCTTGTCGGTGACCTGCACGTGGCCGGAGAGCGCGTACACACCTGAGCCCAGCTCCCAGATGTGCAGGTGATGTACGGTCTCCACCCCGGGCAGCGACTCTATGGTCGCTCTCACCTCGTCGATGTCGATGTGACGCGGGACCGACTCCAGCAGGATGTCGACCGCCTCGGCGATGATCTCGTAGGCTGCGCGGAAGATGAAGACGCTTATCAGCAGCGCGACGATTGGGTCGGCGTAGTACCAGTGGGTGAGGGCGATGATGATCCCTGACACCAGCACGCCGAAGGACACCACGGCGTCCAGCGCCTGGTGGAAGTAAGCCGCCTTGATGTTGAGGTCCCGCCGGTGCTGGTAGAGAGTGAGCGCGACCAGGCTGTTGACCACTATGGCGATGCCGGCCACCAGCATGACCGCGTAGCCGTTCACCGGCTGGATGTGCTGGATCCGCCTGATGGCCTCGTACACGATCAGGCCTCCGACCACCACCAGCGCCAGCGAGTTCACCAGCGCGGTGAGTATCCCCACGCGACCGAAGCCGTAGCTGCGCCGCGCTGTCGGCGGGCGCACCATGACGTAGACCGCGATGAGCGACAGCGCCACGGCAAGGATGTCGGACGCGTTGTGCCCGGCGTCCGACACCAGCGCGAGGCTGTGGGTGATCAGGCCGACCGTGACCTCCGCGGCGACCAGCACCAGGCCGAGCACGATGCCCAGCTTCAGGCGCCTGGTCTTGGAGCGGAAATCCGCGTCCCTCTCCGGTTTCTCTACCGCCATCCGATCTCCCTCGCGGAACGTTTCATACCGACAGCTCTATTCTAAAGTTGCCCGCGGCGTAGTTGAACCCTCCAGGCGCACGCCGACCGCCGCGCGAAGCACTATAATGATGCGGTAGCGGAGCCCAAAGGCGCTGGAGGGGAGCATGAGCGAACCGGTCAGAATAGGGTTCGTGCCGGCGAGCAGGACGATCTTCGATCAAGATCTCGCGGTCAAGGTTCGCGGCGCGTGCATGGACGCGATGCGCGGGGCGGGGATGGAACCGGTCGCGCCGGGCGAGGACCTGACCCGCAACGGGCTGGTCCAGACCGTCGAAGACGCCGGTGCGGTCGCGCGCATGTTCGCCGGAGAGGGTGTCTCGGGCGTGCTGGTCGGCGCTCTGAACTTCGGCGAGGAGATACCCGCCGCCATCGCGGCCGCGGCCCCCCAGGTCCCCATCATGCTCTTTGGCATCGGCGAGGAGGGCATCCTCACTCGTGAGACCGCAAGGCGTGACGCCTTCTGCGGCCTGATCAGCATCGCCACCGCCCTGCGGCACAGGCAGGTGAAGTTCGCCTTCCCGCGCCGCGCGATCGCCTATCCCGACGACCAGGCGCTCGCCGGCGCGCTTGTTGAGTTCAAGGACGTCTGCCGTGGCGTGTCTGCCGTCCGCGGGGCGGTCTACGGACAGTTCGGTCCCCGGCCTGCCAACTTCGAGACCTGCGCGTTCGACGAACTCTCTCTTCTGCGCAAGCTGGGCGTCCGGGTCGTGCCGGTGCCCCTTACCACTGTCTTCTCGCATGCGACTTACGCGCTCGAGAGCAAGGTGCGCGCCGTCTACTCCGACATGGAAGCCTGCGCCGACCGCGCCGGCGTCTCCGACCTCGACCTCTCCAAGATGGCGCGCCTCGAGGTGGTCCTGTCGGACATGATAGAGGAGCACGGCCTGGACGGCCTGGGGTTCCAGTGCTGGACGTCGGTGCAGCAGGACTACGGCGTCAGCCCCTGCTTCGTGATGTCGCGGCTCACCGAGCGCGGCACGCCCTGCGCCTGCGAGGTAGATATCCACGGCACGCTTAGCATGCACCTGCTGTCCGCGGTCGCGGGCAAGCCCGCCGGGCTGGCCGACTGGAACAACAGGCACTTCTCGCAGGAGGATGTGTTCTCGGCATGGCACTGCGGAGTGTTCCCCTCGTCGATGTCCTCTCCGGGGTGCAGGCTCGACTATCACAGGATCCTCGCGGAGGACACCGGAACCGAAGAGGGCAAGTACGGCACCGTCGAACTGGAGATTGATGCGGGGCCGGTCACCATGGCGCGCGTCACCGAGCATCCCTGGGACGAATGGCCGGTGCTGGTGGCCGAGGGCGAGGTCGTCAAGGCCGAGGGCGAGCCGTTCGGCAGCAACGCCTGGGTGAAAGTCTCGGATTTGGACGCGCTCTACGCCTCCATCCTGCGCGGCTTCCCGCACCACGTGGCGATCGCGCGCGGCACCCATGGCTCGGCGATGCTGGTCGCGGCTTATTTCCTCGGGCTCGACCCCGTGGTCCCGCTCGAGATCGGCCGAGGTCATCTGGAAATCGGCCCGGAGTACTGACGCCGGGCTCGAGGCGCACGGCCCCGGGGCCCGAAAAGGAGCGAAGATGGGCAAGAGGCAACTTGCGGTCGCACTCACAGTGACTCTGACGGCCGCGCTCTTGGCCGGGTGCGCGAGCAAGCCGGCAATACAGTACAGCAAGTCCGACCGCCAGCCCGTGCTGGTCTTCTGCAAGTCGCAGGCGCTGCCCCCGGAGTTCGCGCCCGCCGGCCCAACGCTGATCGCCTACGGCACCGGCACTGCCTACCAGCAGAAGTCACGGTATCAGTACCTGGGCGGCAAGCTCTCCGCCAGAGAGCTGAACGACCTGCTCTCCTCCGTCGTCGAGGCGGGCTTCTTCGACCTGAAGGCAGACCAGGGCAGGGGGGCGCCCGACGGCGTCACCGACCACGTCACGGTGACCCTGACCGGCAGGTCAAAGTCGGTCGAGGGGCCCGACGGCACGGGGGGCGCGTTCGGTGGGATAGTGAAGATGCTCGAGTCCTACAAGATTCCCGGAGCCACACCGTACGCGCCCGGGATGATAACGCTCCACGCCGCCGAATACACCGGTAGCCAGCCCTGGACCGGGACGACCGTGGCCTGGAAATCGGACCCGGCGGTCCTGGCGAAGGCGGCGAGCATGGGGGTGGCCAGCGTGAGCGGAGCGACCGCGTCGCAGATATGGAAACAGCTGGGCGATTCCTACGACCCCAGGGGCAACGTCGCGTTCAGCGCCGGCGGGAAGCTCTACGAGCAGGTCTACGCAACTCCGGTCTTCCCGCTGCCCGGCGTCTGACCGGCGCCGACAAACAGAAGGAGTGAGACGATGGCAGGTGAGCCGACCTTCAAGCACGAGCACTACTCGCGGATCACGGCCGACGAGTTCGGCCCCGAGGCGCCGGGCGTCACCATCAGGCGCCTGATAGACGAGGAGTTCGACGGCGCCCCTTATTACAACCTGAGGATGCTGGAGATCGCACCCGGGGGTCACACGCCGGAGCACGCGCACGAAAACGAGCACGAGAACTTCGTGCTGGACGGCTCAGGCGAGGTGCTCTGCGATGGCGAGTTCCACCCGGTGGGCCCGGGGGACGTCGTGTTCATCCCGGCGTCGGCTGTCCACCAGTACAGGAACTCGGGTGACGGGACGTTCCGGTTCCTGTGCGGCGTGCCGGTGTCGAGGATAATCGGCACCTGATACAAAATGCAAAAAAGGTGCCTGGCACCAGTTTTGCATTTTGGGGTGCTTCAGGCCTCTGTCGCCACGCGGCGCCCGAACTCAACGCACTTCTCCACGTCCGCCGCGGCGGCGTCAGGTCCCTGCCACAGGCTCAGGGGAGCGCCGGCCCTGACCGCCGGCCCGGGCGAGACCACTTTGGCGCCAAGGGAGGCGAGCCTCTTCTCGATCGCGGCCACGACCTTCTCCGCGCCGGACGCGGCGCAGACCGAGAACCCCCCGGCAATGTGCCCTGACAGGGCGTCGGACTTCATTGCGTCAATGAAGCGCTCCACCGGTTTCGCCGCGGCCTTGTAGCGCGTTTGGGCGTAGGTGGGGCTGCCGATCAGCAGGATGTCGTAGTCGGAGGCGCTGGCAGGGTCCGCCTTGGCCGCCTCCTCGATCGTCACTTCTACACCTTTCTCATCCAGCCCGCGCGCGATGTCGTCCGCGGCTGCTTTGGTGTGGCCCGTCTTGGAGTGGTAGATGATCAGCGCTTTCATGATTTCCCCTTTCTTACGGGGTGTGTCGCCCCGCGCGTCGTTCAACTCACAGTCCGCCCGCCGCCGGTTCGCCGTCGAGCCAGTCTCTTAAGGTGCGCCCGTAGGCTTCACCGGCGACGATGGATACGTCGTTGTGTCCCGCCCCCCTTACGATAAAGAGCTCCCTGGGCTCGCCGGCCGCCTGGTAGAGCGCCAGCCCTTCGGCGACCGGTATGAGCATATCGCGTTCGCCGTGGATGACCAGCAGCGGGCAGCTTATCTCTTTCAGCTTGTTCACGGAGTCGTATGCGTGCGCCCCGGGCTTCATGCCGGGAGCGAACGGGAATAGGTTGCCTGCCACCGACGCGAGCGACGTGAAGGTGGACTCCAGCACGAGGCCCGCCAGAACCCTGTCCCTGGCTATCTCGCACGCCACCCCGCCGCCTAACGACTTCCCGAAGATGACGGTGTCTCCGGCCGGGATGCCCTGGCCCTGCAGCCAGGACAGCGAAGCGCGGCCGTCCAGGTAGAGGCCCGACTCGGAAGGCTCGCCCTCGCTCTTCCCATACCCCCTGTAGTCGATGAGCAGCAGGCGGCACGCGGCCGCCTCCAGGTCCTCGCGGACCAGTGACCAGGAGTACACGTCCTGCGCGTTCCCGTGCAGGAAGAGTATCGCGGGTCGCCCGGCGGGCTCGCCCCACCACAGGCCGTGGATCCTCACCCCGTCTTCGCCGGTGAGCCACACCTCCTCGGCCCCCGGAGGGGTCCACGTGGGCGGTATCGCGTCGGGCGGCAGCCTGTCCGGGTAGTACAGGAACTTCTCGAACATCTCATCGCTCATCTCGCCTCCCGGACTGGCCCGCGCGCTTCACCAATATATAATCATAAGACAGCGGCGAACTGAATCCGGCCCCACCCGCGAGCTGGGGGATTTGATGTCCGACGGACGTATACAGCCAGAGAAGGGAACAGGAGTGCTCAAGGTCGTCGACGGGCAGGCCGCTTTCCCCGGATCGCTGGTTCGGGAGGCGGCCACATCGGTCGATGCCTTGGAGCGGCTCTGTGACCATTACATACCGAAGATTTACAACTTCATCCTGAAGCGGGTTGGCAGCGTCCCGGACGCGGAGGACATCACCTCGATCACGTTCGAGAAGGTGATCGTCAACCTGGGCAGCTTCGATGAGACCAGGGCGTCGTTCACGACCTGGATCTACAAGATAGCGGCCAACAGCGTGACCGACTTCTACAGGAGCCGGGGGAGGCGAAAAGAGTCGTCCCTGGACGACGAGGTCGCGGGGGCCATCGCGGGCGACGTGGACGAGCTGGAGAGGGCGGACCTGTACATGGTGCTGGTCGACCTCATGAAGCAGCTCCCGCCGAAGTACGCGGAGGCGCTCAGCATGCGGTACTTCGCGGGGATGAGAGTGCAGGAGGTGGCCGAGGCGCTCGGAATAACCGAGAGCGCGGCCTCGAAGAGGATACTGAGGGGCCTCGAGGATCTGAGGAAGCTTGCCGAGGGCGGGCCCCTGGACCGGCTGATCTAGGACGGGTGAAAGTTGTTTAGCAGGCGGAAGCTCTACAAGGGAATAGGCATAGACGACGGCTTCGACGAGAACGTGCCGATGGCCCGCGTCATCCGCGAGCTCGTCCCCGAAGACTCCAAGATGGACTCCGACGCCCGCGAGCGCATGATGGGCCACCTGCTTTCGGTGCAGAGGGGAGCCGCCCGCGGCCCGGTCAGGCGTTCGCCGGCCCGGCGCGCGCTGGTCCCGGCCCTGGCGTTTGCGCTGGTCATCGCGATCGCCGCCGCCGTGATACTCCCGACTTTCCTGGGCGGTAAACACCGCAGCCCCGCGCCGAGGAGCGTCGCCGGTTTCCAGAAGCTGGTGGGAGACGTGCAGGTGCGCTCGCACGGAGCCACCTGGAAGAAGGCCACGATGGAGGACGCCGTCGCGGCCGGCTGGTCGGTGCGGACCGGACCGGCGTCGTTTGCCACGGTCCACTTCCCTGACGGCAGCATCATGCGCATCACCGACGGCTCCGAGGCGGTGGTGACGCGGATAGGTTCGGGCTACGTGAGCATCAGGCATGTCTCGGGAAGCACCTATCACAGGGTCCGCAAGGGGACGACATACGTGGTGACCAACCAGGACGTCTCATCGAGGGCCAGGGGCACCGCTTTCAACGTGGAGAACAGGGTCCCGGGACACCTCGAGATACTCACCATCGAGAGCGCGGTCGAGGTCGCTATCGGCAAGCTGGAGCCCATCAAGGTCTCACAGGGCGAGGTCATGACGGTCACGCTGGCGGAGAATAAGGCGGACAAGCAGCCGGTGTCGATCGACCGCCTGAAAGACGGCAGGCTGATGTCGAGCGTCCAGCAGGACGCCGAGGCGGGCTACCCGACGGGTGTCTACGAGAACGTAGACTTCAGCAAGCAGACCACTCCCGCGACCAGCCCCGAGCAGACTACCCAGCCCACCGCGACGCAGCCGACCATCCAGCTCGAGGGAGATGTCGCCGAGACCAACGCGACGCTCAACTGGACAGTATCGGCGGAGGATGCGTTCCGGGAGTTCATCCTGCTGAGGTCGGAAGGCTCGGAGCCGGAGTATCCGGCGGACGAGATCGCCAGCTACTCGGATACCTCGATTTCCTCGGCGTCGGACAACAGCATGACCGCCGGCCACACCTACCAGTACAGGATCGCCGCCAAGCTGGCAGAATCGGGCGATATCGTCTACAGCAACACCGTCGTGCTCAAGGCCGCGGTGCCCCAGAAGCAGCCGGACGAGGCGTCCGTCTCGATCTCGGCGAACCCCGCGCCCGATGGGATCAATGTCGAATGGAGCGTTACCGGCGCCGAGACCTACAGCGGATTCGAGTTCGAGCGCGTGGTGGAAAAGGCTCCCGCCGGCTCACCCACGCCGGAAGGAACGACCACTACCAGGCGCATACAGTCGGGGGACGTGTTCTACTCGTACTTCGACAGCGCGGTCCTGCCCGGTCATACCTACAGCTACCGGGTCGGCCTGATAGTGAACGGCACGGTGATGGTGTACTCGGACTGGACCCAGGCGGAGTTTGTCAGGAAGTAGGTGGGCCGCAGCGGACAGAGCGCCTAGGGTGAGCTGACCACCCACTGGCCGTTCTTCTGGACCATCTGCACCGTGGTAGGCAGTTTGAACGGCTCAGTGATGTCCAGAGCGGAAATAACTTCCTTGCCGCCCTTCTCGTCGCTGATCTCGACCTCGACCTTGGAGATCGCGACCGTCGCGCTGGTGTCCGACAACTTGACGGTCTTGGCGTCGAAACCCTTGAGCGACATGATCCCATACTTCTCGTATCCCTTGAGCAGGGTGGTGATGTCGCTGCCGAAGGTGGTCCCGGACAACGCCTGCTGTGAGAGCTGGCTGGTGTCCCCTCCGATGATGGCGGTGACATAGCTCTGCAGGGCGTCAATCGGGTTGCCGTTACTCGACCCTGACTTCTTGAACACGCCGAAGTAGAGACCGAGTGTGACCCCGATGAGCAGGATCACGATGCCAACCGACATCACCGTGATGTTCCACCAGCGGCTGTACCTCCAGCCCTGGCGCAGCGACTTCCATTCCTTGTCGGTCGGGGGCGCCGTCTCGGTGATGTTGAGCCCGAATGGGTCATCGGCGGTCTGCTCTCCGGCCCCGGCCACCGAGCCGCTGCCCTCCGCGGCCTGGTAGCCGCCCGTGAGCGCGTTGCCCAGCTGGACCTGCTGGGGAACGACCACGGCCCCGGGGAGGATCGTCTGGTCGGCGATCTCCGACGCCGAGACCGCGGCGGCCTGGCGCGGCGCGACGGGAGCCTGAGCATCGAAAGGCGCCGCCTCCTCGTCGGCGGCATCCATCGTCACCGACTCTTCAGCGAGGGCGATGAAGTCCTCTTCGAGCTTGGCGAGCGGTGGATCCACGGGCGCCTGTTCGATGGGCGCAACAGGTTGAGCCGGAGGTGGTTGAAACGGGGCGGGTTGACCAATGACTGGCTGCGCGGGGGCCGGGCCGGCCGCCGGGGCCTGGGTCTGCCTTTCGGCGGGCTTGCTCACCGGGCCGCCGCAACGGGGGCACGCAAGTGCTCCCTCGGATATCTCTTCCCCGCAGAACTCACACTTCATTTATGTCGGACCTCCATACGGCGTTTGCCTAGATTATAACAGTACAAGGGCGGGATTCAGACTCACCTGAAAGTGCAGACGAGCAGGCGCGACAAACGGTTCTGCCCCGCGTTTGCGCCTTCGTTTGCTGTCGCCCCGCCCCTCTAGCGCGGGACGCAGAAGTACTCGGACTGTTCTGCTACGACCGGTCTGTCGGAGTGGACCTCGACCGCGCTGCCCACCCACTGCAGGCCCGGGATGTCATCTACGTGGATTGTGATCCTGCTCTTCGGCCCCAGGGCGTACGACGCCCCGACCTCGGACCCGTTCTCCAGGTGGAACAGGCAGTTCACAGTGGTCGGGTCAGCCCCGGGGTTCATGACCAGCACGTACTCGTCGAACGTCCCGCCAGTATATCCTTCGGCAAAATACCAGTCTTTTGAGAGGCTGCTGATGCCGGTCGAGCTGTCGCCGCCGCGCCTGGAGTCACGGGTGCAGTACATCGCGCGCTCGACCACGATGTCCTGGTCTGATGTCACCACCGCCCCGGTGTCGGCGCTCTCCATCCCGGGGATCGAGTCGACCGTGATGGTGCCCCGGGAGTTGGGCGCGACCTGGCACGAATACGGCCTGGGACCGGTGGACGTCTCGAACTCCACGTTGACAGTGGCGACGTTGGGGCTCGTGTTCAGGACCAGGATGTACTCGTCGAAGTAGTTGCCGGTGCAACCCTCCGCGAGGTACCAGGTCTTGCCGGGCGCCGTCACGCCCATCGTGCTGTCGCCGCCATTGACGCCGTAGGAGAAGCCGGTCCAGTCGAAGTAGGTGTTGCGCTGTGCCACCAGCGGCTGGCTGGACTCCACCTTGATGGAGACTTCCTTGCCGTTGAGCCCCGGCAGAGCGTTGACCAGCGTGGTGCCGCGGCTCCTTGCCGGCATGGTGAAATCATGGTGGTAGGGTTCGGCGCCTGCGGGGTAGTAGGTGACGTGGCAATCGGCCTGCTTGTCGCCGGGGTTGAACAGCAGCAGGTACAAGCTGAACCGCGCGCCCGTGTACCCTTCGGCGAAGTACCAGGTCTTTTCGGGCGCGGTCGCGCCCACGGTGGCCGTGCCGCCGCGCCTGCCGCCCATGTCGAAGTACTCGGACTGCTCAGCCACTATCGGCCCGTCGGCGTCGACAAACACCGCGTGCCCGTACTGCGCCGGCAGCCCCGAAACGTTGCCTACAGTGATGGTCTGGCGAGCCCCGGCGGGCAGCACGTAGCTCTCGGTCACCGGCGAGTGCCCCTCGGGATAGTAGGTGGTCTTGGCAGTGACCGGCGAGCTGCCGGGGTTGAACAGCAGCAGGTACTCCAGGAAGTTGGCGTCGAAGTAGCCCTCCGCGAAGTACCACTTCTTGGAAGGAGCCGTGACGCCGTTGGAGCAGGACCCGCCTGCCAGGGGCAGCCCCCCGTAGTGGTCGGCTGTCACCGTAAAAGGCGTCCCGTCGGGCGCCCAGTTGTACGGCCAGTAGGCCTCAAGCGGGTGAAGTCTGATGCAGCCGTGCGACCTCGGGGCCACGCCCAGGTTCTCCTCGTAGGCGCCCAGGTAGCTGGGCCACGCGTGCATGCCGTAGTCGGGGCGCCAGTCCATCCAGAAGTTGCAGCCGCTCACCGTTCCGCGGTGGTCCATGATGTGGTAGGACCCGGTGGGCGTGCCCGAGGCGCCTGTGCTGCACCGCAGGATGTTGACGATCACATCGTTCTCCAGGAAGTAGGCGCGCTGGTCGGCGAGAGACACGATGATGCTCTTGCCCGGCCCCGAGCCCCTTCTGCCCACGCCCATCTTCGCCGTAACGGCCGAGCTCATAGGCCCCTCGACCCAGTTGCCGTCGACGGCGGACACCTTGTAGTAGTAGCTGCAGCCCGGGCTCGCGGTGTCGTCCAGGAAGAACGGGAAGTCCCTCATGGTCGCCTCGGATATGCCTCCCACGTTCTGGTAGGGGCCGTCCAGGCGCGTCGAGCGGTAGACCTTGTAAGCCGCGCAGTCCTCGTGGTCGTTCCAGGAGAGGGTGAGCCTGAGGCCCTGATCTTCCTGGCGCTGGAAGACCTCTATGCCCACCGGCGGCTGCGGCCCTGACGCGGCGCGCGCCGGCGTCATCAACGCGAAGAAAGATGCCAGTAGAAAGGTCGCTGCCAGCAGCGCCACGAGCGTCTGCGGCATTCCGGTGAGCCTCGAGGCGAGGCGCGNNACAACGCTAACTGGCGAAAGGGGCTGAGTATGGAATTCGACGTCGTCCCCATTATCACTCTTGGTGGGAACGCATATATCCTCAAGGGCAAGCACGTCGCCCTGGTGGACACGCTGCACCCCAAGGCTTTCAAGAAGATCGTGAGGGCGCTCTCCGAAGAGGGGCTCTCCGTGGGAGACATCGAGCTCGTGCTCATCACGCACAACCACTTCGATCACGTGGGCAACGTGGCAAGGATNNCGTCGCCACTCATAACCGCCTGGGCAAGGCCATGAGCAAGCTGCCCGAGTCCTGGGTGCACTCGTCCCAGAAGTTCGACAAGACCACGATCGACCGGCAGGTCGAAGGCGGCGACAGGATCGACGAGCTCGGGCTCGACGTGCTGGGCCTCCCGGGCCACACCACCGGCGGGGTAGGCTACCTGGACAGGGAGCGCAACAGGGCGTTCATCGGCGACATGGTGTCGAACTACTTCTCCCGCGCGGGCATGCCCGCCCTGGTGGGAAGCGACGACGTCGACGACATATACCGCTCGCAGGAGCTGCTGGCCGGCCTCGACCTGGACGTCGCTTACCCCGGACACGGCAAGATAATCGAGCCGGACGCCTCCAAGATCATCGGCCTCTTCGTGGACAAGAAGAAAGCCGCCACGCCCTAGTTCGGCAAGCGTTAATTCGCAGGCGTGGTAGCAACATCAAATGGTTTGGGGCAGGGTTAGCCTTTTGCTCGCTGGTCCTCGCGTCTTTAATATCAGCAGACTCTCTATGCTCCTTGAGACGCTGCGAATCGCTCGCAAAAGGCTCCCCCTGCCCCCGTCAGGACATCCCCCCTATATAAAACAAAATCAAAGATGACTGCTGACCAGTAGGAATGATGAGTGGCGTGTAATCGATGATGGTTGAAATATGGCTTCGCGGGGGTCAGACCGCTTGTGTTTCATTTTGCGCTAGGCCAAAGAGTTCAGTCGGGCGAGGGGTGTCCCCTCCGGAGTGAGTCGGCCTCCGTCGAATCGACGGAGAGGATACCCCGAGCATTCTCCAAAGTCTCGAGCACCTCTGAGTCCTTCATGTCGTGAAAGTCGCGGTAGCAGCTCGCCACCGCGAACGAGTAGGTCCGCACCGTGTGCAGCACCTGGAGCCGGTCGACCATGCGGCGCACCCTGTCCGCGGTGTCAGTGGGACCCACCGGCACGGCCACGTGGATGCTGCGGGCGCCTTGCTTCCTGGCCATCTCTATCGAGGCGATCATGGTGTAACCGGTGGCCAGGCCGTCGTCGGCAAGCACCACGTTCATGTCCTGCATCGGCGCCTGCTCGCGTCCGCCCCTGTATACTCTCTCCCGCCGGTGGACCTCCTCGAGGACCTCAGCGGCGATCTTTTCGATCTCGTCGGTCCCCAGTCCGGTCGATCGGACCACCTCGTCGTTGAGGACCCTGGTGCCGTCGGGCACTATCGCGCCGAAACCCATCTCCGGGCTCCAGGGAATAGGGAGCTTGCGAGCGGTGATGACGTCGAGGACGGCGTTGAGGTGGACGGCCAGCGGATAGCCTACCGGCACTCCTCCGCGCGCGATTCCGAAGACGACCACGTCCTCGGTCGGGCCCGTGTAGCTCCGGGCCAGCCGGCGCCCCGCGTCCAGGCGATCGTCGAACCGGATCCCGTCCATGGCGCACAAGTCTCGGGGGAAGACCCCTTTACTTGCGTTTCACCCCCCGGCTTGCACTCAGGAGGCGGTGGCGTACCGCCTCGACAATGCGACGGTCTCCTTATACGACTCGACCTGACGCTTTCCTTCCTCGGGGCTCCAGCCGAGCAGGTCACCCATCATTCGCGCGACCTCGTCGGCTACCCCCAGTCCCTGGTCGGGAGCGGTGTAGTAGATCTCGGTGCGGCGCACCAGGAAGTCTGAGAGGCTGCGCGCCATCTCGCTCTCCACCGCAAAGCGGATCTGCGCCTTGATGTGCGGGATGACCGGGTCCAGCCTCTCGCCCAGGGACGGGTCCTCGTCGACCAGCGCGAGCACGTTCAGAGCCTCGGTGCCCTGTTTGAACAGGCCGAACAGGATGTCGTCGTCGTACTTCAGCTTACCGGCAAGGGCCCTGACCCGGGCCTCGGTGTCCTGCTCCGGCACGTGAAGTATCGGCCTGTTCTTGGTCTGGCAGGGGCGCTTGGCCTTGACGTGGAACTCCTTGAGCAGCTTCATGGCCACCATGTCCACCATCTCCTCGGCCATCGAACGGGCCGTGGTGAGCTTTCCGCCGGCGATGGTGAGGAGGCCGGAGCGGCCCTGGTAGATGCGGTGCTCGCGCGAGACCTTACTTGCCGCCACGTCCTCGCCGCCCTCCTGCATGGCGAGTGGCCGCAGCCCCGAGTAGGTGCTGACGATATCGCTCATGTCCAGGTTGATCCGGGGCAGGATGTCGTTTGCCGCCTCGAGGATATACTCGACGTCCTCGCGCGTCGCGAACGGGTTGTCCAGGTCATCGTGATAGTAGGTGTCGGTGGTGCCGATGAGCGAGAAGTGGCCCCGGGGGATGACGAACATCAGGCGATCGTCGGCGGGGCTCACGATGGGCAGCGCGTTCTTGGTCCGAGCGCGCCCGCGCGGGACTATGATGTGGGAGCCCTTGGTAAGCTGCAGTTTCTGGGGCGCGCCGGGCTCGTCGAGCTCGCAGACCTCGTCACCCCAAGCGCCCGCGGCGTTGACCACGATGCGCGACTCGATATCGAACTCTTCGCCGGTGAGGACGTCACGCACGTGCGCCCCGGCCAGCCGGTCGCCGTCGCGCAGCAGGTTGACGACCTCCAGGTAGTTCGCGCAGTCCGCCCCGTCGTGTATCGCGGTGAGGGCGAACGCCAGTGTCAGCCGGGCGTCGTCGGTCGAGCAGTCGTAGAAGACCCCGGCGGCCTTGAGCTTGTCGCTGTCCAGCCCTTCCTCGAGCTCCATGGCCTTGTCGTGCATGTACATCCGGTGGTTCTGGACGTTGCGGAACAGCGCCAGGACGTCGTAGAGGAGGAGGCCGGACTCGATCATGAATATGCCGTTCTTGTCACCCCTGTAGATCGGGAACGTGAACGCCTGCGGGTACACCAGGTGTGGCGCGTTCAACAGCAGCTGGCGCCTCTCGCGGCACGCCTCGAATACCAGTTTGAAGTCGAACATCTCCAGGTAGCGGATGCCGCCATGTATCATCTTGGACGAGCGGCTGCTGGTACCGAACGCCCAGTCGTTCTTCTCGACGCAGGCGCAGGTGAAGCCACGCAGGGCGGCGTCGCGCGCTGTGCAAGCGCCGGTGACGCCTCCGCCTATGACCAACACGTCGTAGCCCTTTGATTTCATCTCTTTGATGGTTTCTTCTCGAGACTTGCTCATGTGTGTAAGCACCTCCAGATCGGTGACAGGCGCCTAAATGATATCAGAATGCGACCTTTCCCTCGCTGAACCCGCCAGCCTGTGGAGATCGTATGAAAGAATAAGCGGACATTACCGGCCGGTAGCAGATAGGGACGCGGATGGCTGAAGTGAGGCTTTCCCTCGATGGGATCCAGGACGCGCGCCTGGTGAAGGCGTGCAGGGCGGGCGATGAGCGCGCCTTCGAGGCGCTGGTGCTCAAGTACCAGGACCAGGTGTTCAACGTCGTCTACAGGATGGTGGGCGACCGCCAGGAAGCCATGGACCTTGCTCAGGAGACGTTTATAAAGGCGTTTCAGGGGCTGGATTCTTTCAACCAGGGCATGCCGTTCCGGGCCTGGCTGTTGCGGATCGGGACCAACTCCGCCATCGACCTGCTGAGGCGAAGGGGCAGGGCGCGTGACGTCCGCATCGATGCTGAAGGCGTCGGGGAGCCGGCCGCGCGGGGCCTCAGCCCGGGCGAGTTCGAGCCCCGGGCCCCGGCGAGCGAGATCCCAGAGAACGTGAGTCTGGCCAGGGAGACCGCTGAGGTGGTTACCAAGGCGCTGGAGATGCTGCCCGACAACTACAAGGCCGTGGTGGTGCTCCACCACATGGAGGGGCTGAGCTACTCCGAGATAGGCAGAGTCCTGGGGGTGCCGAGGAACACGGCCAAGACCTGGGGTAGGAGGGCACGCGGCCTGCTCTGCGACACGCTGGAAGGAGTGATGTAGCGTGCGAGACTCGAGAGACGAAACCGGCCGGGAATGCGAGCGCGCCGGTCGCGCCATAGAGGACCTGGGCGACGGGCGAACAGGAAGGGTGCGCCTGTTGATGCTGCGCAGGCACGTGCAGGCATGTCCCGACTGCGGGATGCGCCTGGAGAAGATGAGCGCGGTCCTCGACGCGCTTTCCGAGATGCAGCGCGAACAATTGCCTGAGGAATTCACTGCCACGGTCATGGCGCGGTTGCTGGAAGCGGTCGCCGGCGCGCCGGCGGGCGGTGCGGGGCGGGGCCGTGACAACCGCAACCTGTTCTGGGTCGCCGGGGCCGCCGGCCTGGGCCTGGCGATCGGGCTCGCGCTCGCTTTCATACGGCACCTGCTGGGCAGGGAAGGCGAGGATGAGTTGGCGGCGGTCGGGCATGCCTGAGGCGATGCCCCCAGAAGAGGAGAGGCGCACTTGAGCACAGTGGTCCGCGGCTCGGAAAACGAAAACCGAGAGGATACCCTGGCCGTCGTGGGCGCAGGGGCCTGGGGCACGGCTCTTGCCGCGCTCGAGGCGCCGAACTTCAGGCGCGTGAACATCTACACGCCGGAAGCCTCCTCCGTCGAGGAGATCAACAGGTTCCACACCAACGCCGCTTTTATCCCCGACATGGTCCTGCCGTCGAACGTGATGTCGACGGGCCGGCTCGACGAGGCTGTCGCAAGAGCATCCACCGTGATCGTGGCGGTTCCGTCCGGGGCCTTCAGGGAAGTGGCGCGAGCCGTGCTCTCCTGGTGCGGCAGGAGGACTCGCGTGGTGCTGGCGACCAAGGGGCTCGAGACGGGGACGGCCTTGCTCAGCCTGGAGGTATGGCGCGAGGAGTCCGCCTCGGCAGAGGGAGCCCGGCGGAGGCGCGACGCCCTGGTGCTCTCGGGCCCGAACCTCGCGGTGGAGATATCGCGCGGCATGCCGGCGGTGTCCAGCATAGCGGGTACCGACGCATCCGAGGTCTCCAGGGCGGCACGGGCCCTGTCGACGGATCTGCTGTCGCTGGTGCCGTTCGGCGACCCCCTGGGCGCGCAGGCCTGCGGCGCTTTGAAGAACGTGTATGCCATAGGCTGCGGGATGTCCGCGGCGCTCGGGTGGGGAGACAACGCCACCGCGGCGATCCTCTGGCGCGGCCTGGAAGAGACCGGGCGCTTCGCACGCGCGATCGGCGGGACCTCCGCCGTCATCGGGACACCGGCCGGAGTCGGTGACTTCGTGGCGACCTGCACCTCGCGCTTGAGCCGCAACCACGACCTTGGCAGGACGGTCGCGGGCGCACCGGGCGGCGCCAGCGTGAAGGGCATCAGGGAAGGAGCTCCCACCGCGCAGGAGGCGCGCAGGCGGTGCCATACCCTGGGGCTGAGTCTTCCGCTCCTCGATGCTGTCTGCTCCGTCATGATGGGGGAGCGCAAGCCGGCGGCCGTGCTCGAGGCCGCCTGCGGGACCGACCTGGAAGCGAGCGGGCACCAACCGGTGACGGCAGCCGCGCGGGGACCCCTGGTCCCGGCGGTATCGATAAAAGGGAGCTGGCAGATTGCAGGCTGCGACTGAGACGCGAGAACGGATAGAAGATGGGGCCGCCGGCTTGGATCTCAACGCTACGGCGCTGTTCGTCGGGGTGTCGTTCGGCTGGAGGCCGGGAGCCGTGTCCAGGGTGGCGATCAAGAGCCTGGCGCGCCTGATGCGCCCGCTTGAGGAGGGCTCGTACGAAGGGCGGCCCATCACCGGCGCGCCTCACAGGGCCAACTGGGTTATCGCTTCGCCGCTGACCGTGTTCGTGCTTCCCAGCGCCTCCTACCTTTCGAAGCTGGTGCTCGCGGCCAGGCTCGGTCACGCCGGTCCGATGAACGTCGCGGAAGCCGCCTCCCGCGGCTCGACGCCCACCGGGCCGGACCCCCTCGAGGAGCTGATCGATATCCAGCGCCGTAGCAGGGTCTCGCTGAGGCTCGTGCCGGTCGCTCACACCTCCCACCAGCTTTCGCCGGAAGCCGCCGGCCGGTCGATATCGCTTAGGGCCCATCGCGCCGCGCCGCAGAACATAATCAGGCGCGCGGCCTCATTCGTGCGGACGGTCCGCACCGGCAGTGTGAAGAACTGCGGCCCTCTGGTGCTGTCTTCCTGGCTGCGCGGACGCGCCGAGGCGTCGACCGAAGAGCTGGCCCGGACGCTTCGCATCGAGCTGATGGGGAACATCGCCTCGCAGAGCAGGGCGTGCTCCGGGCCGCCGGTGATGCCCGTGCGCGAGGTCAAGAGACGGGTGCTGGCGGACCCGGTGCTGGCGGCCTACATCCAGGACCACGCGCTCGAGGTAGGGTCCTCTCGCGACGAGCTGCTGGCCGAGGCGGCGTCCTGCATCGACGAGATAGCTTCCGATTACAGGGTCGGAGTCGTGCGCTGGTTCGCCCGCGCGGTGGACTTCCTGTTCGACCGCTTCCTCACCGACCTCGAGGTCGACAGGGCGGGAATCCGTTTCCTGTCCGAGTGCGACAGCCGCTCACGCCTGGTGCTGGTGTGCTCGCACAAGAGTTACCTCGACCCCCTGCTGATCGGTTACACGCTCTTCCGGTCGGGGATGGTGCCGCCCCAGCAGGCGGCAGGCAAGAACCTGGACTTCTGGCCCGTGGGCTGGCTGCTGCGGCACTCGGGCGCCTTCTACCTGCGCAGGACCTTCACGGGCGAGACTATTTACCGCGAGGTCGTCTCGGCGTACGTGCGCTACCTGCTGGCCGAGAACCACATCATGGTGGTCTACATAGAGGGCACGCGCTCGCGCGACGGCAAGCTCGCGCTCCCCAGGACGGGCTTCATGAAGATACTGGCCGAATCGCTGGCGATGGGCGTCTGCCAGGAGATAACGCTGGTGCCGGTCTACCTCGGTTACGACCGGGTACCCGAGGAGAGCGCACACGTTCGCGAGATGGCCGGCGGCCGAAAGGTCTCCGAGAGCGTCAAGGGGTTCGGGCGGATATACCGCTCGATCAACACCCGTCTCGGCAGGGCCTACGTAAAGTTCGCTACGCCCCTGAACATGAAGCGGCTGATGTCCGAGCGCGGACTGGAGGGCGCGGCCCTGGCGGCGTGCGAGGGGATCAATTCAGTAACGCCGATAACGGCGCGTTCGGTGGCGTCGTGCGCGCTGCTCTCCTCCGGTGAGGCACTGGTGAGCTTGGATGACGTCGGGCGGGCCGTCCACGCGCTGCTCGACCACGCTCGCCGATCAGGCCTTCCACTCGCGGTCGACTGCGACGACGAGGGCGCGGCGGCGGCGATCGAATGGCTCTGCAGGGAGGGGCACGTGTCCAGGGAGGCGACCGGCGACGGCCTGGTGAAGGTCGAGGGCGAGGGCCGCCGCTTCCTCGAGTACAACAAGAACATCTGCATCCATCATTATCTCGACGCGGCTGTGGCCGCGGTCGGGCGCCGTGGATACGCGGGCGACGCTGTCGGGGACGGGACCGGCCCGGAGGTGGCGGCGTTTCTTTACCGCCTTTTCGACTGCGAGTTCACCTCAGGCCCGGCGGCCGCCCCCGGCGCGATGCCGCCGTCGGACGCCGATACCGAAAGCGTCATGGCCTCGCTGCTCGAGTCGTACCTGGAGTGCTACCGTGTGGCGGTGCACGCAGCCGGTTCGGTCCCACGGAGCGGGATCTCCCGCCAGGACCTCGTCGAGCGCTGCATGGCCGAAGGCGAGCGCATGCTGCGGGCAGGCCTGGTGAGGCGCCCCGAGTCCGTCTCGAAGACGTCCGTGCTCAACGCGATCAGGCACTTCGCGTCATGCGGCATGCTCGAGCAGCACAGGGCCAGGGTCGAAGGAAAGGCCGATATGGTCTCGCTGTCGCCGGGCCCCCGCTTCGATGAGCTTGCGAAGGTCGAGGAGACTCTGGTGCGAACGCGTTCGTAGCGCCGGCGTCCCGCCGGCTTTGCACGGATGGCTGACATTCATTGACCTGGGCCTTGCGCACGCTGGACCTGATATTCGGCTTCGCGGGGTCCGACCTCTTCTGTTGCGTTAACATATCCCCATGAGAAAAAGGCTGCGGACATATATCTTCATGCTTGCCGCCGTGGTGCGCGCCACCGCGCTTGTGGCGACCGTCTCGGCGTGGTGGTTCGGCCACATCAAGTACGCCACTCCGGTGGTGCACACCGACGACCATAGAGACCTGGCGCGGCAGGCCCTGGCATACCTCATCAAGAGCAGGGCGATCGGCAAGGAGTCGCAGCTCGCGCGCCACCGTGCCGAGGTCGAGACAGCCTGCGGCATGCTGGACCTGGTCGAGTCGGACGCGGGCAGGACGCCCGGCAGGCTCCAGTGGGAGTACTCGCACATGTACGATCCACTGGAGGGTAGAGGCATCGACGACAGGCGCTACGTGAATGCGCAGGACGAGTTCATCGACTGGTGGGAACGCGCGCTGATGCACGCCAGGATAAGCAACCCGGCCAAGGCGTTTACCTTCCTCGGCTACTGCTGCCACCTGCTGCAGGACATGGCGGTGCCCTCGCACACGCATTGCATCAACCACGGCCTCAAGACCCGGATGGCCGACAACCTCGAGCTGGTGTCCAGCTCGCGGCGCTTCCACCTGCGCGAGCCCGCGGGCGCCCCGTATCCGGGCGAGGAGGACATGCACCTGTCGCTGTTCGTCGCTCTCGGCGAAGAGTCACGAGGTCTGGAGCCGGGCCTGGGGGAGCCCAACGAGATAGCCCCTGTGATCGCGAAGTACTACCAGGTCCCGGCATGGACATCCGGGGGCTGGGCCGGCGAGTACCTGGGCGACCCTTACTACCCGATACACAGGCTGCTCCCCTCCAGCCCGCGCATCGACCTGATCGACGTCGTGACGCTTCGCAACTACCTGATGTGCACCGCCGCCGAGCGGACCGCGCAGCTCATCGCGCACTTCGCGGACATCACGGGGGTCGGTGGATGAGGAGCGCACGGGGCGAATGGACCAGCGCATGAAGATCGACATGCACGTCCACACCAACGTCTCTTCTCCGTGCAGCCTGATCGAGCCCGAGCGCGCCATCGCCCTGGCGATGCAGGCGGGGCTGGACGGCATCTGCGTGACCGAGCACGACGAGATCGAAGGNNATAGAGATATACACTGAGATGGGGGACATGCTGGTGTTCGGCCTGTATGAGGACGCGGGCGGCTGGAAGGTGCCCCTCGAGGAGCTGCTCGAGCGGTGCCGGTCGGCGGGCGCGGTGATCGTGCCGGCGCACTGCTGCCGCGTGACGGGCGAGCTCGCCAGGGTGCACGGGCCGGAGCGCGCCGACTGGTTGATGCGGAACGTCGACGCGGTGGAGACGCACAACGGAGGCTGCACTCCACAGGGAAACAGCGCGGCGCTCGAGCTCGCCCGGCGCTTCGATCTGCCCGGCACGGGGGGCAGCGACTCTCACCACGAGTTCCAGATAGGTCGCTGCTATACTGTGTTCAAGGATTCGATAGATTCTGACGAAGCCTTAGTAGCGGCGCTGAAGGCAGGCCGCTATCACGGCGCCTACAGCGTGGATCCGACGGCTTGAAGGAGAACGACGGTTGCATCGATACCTGGTCATATTCGAGAAGAACTCCGACAGTTACTCGGTCTATTCCCCGGACCTCCCCGGCTGCGTCGCGACGGGATCGAGCCGTGAGGAAGCCGAGAAGAACATGACCAAGGCGGTCGAGGTCCACATACGCGGGCTGCTCGAGGCGGGCATGCCGATCCCGGAGGCGAGATCTATCGCCGAGTGGGTCGCCGTCGAGGAAGCGAATAACAGCTAGAGCCCTAAGAATCCGGGAAAGCAGTCAGACCACTTTCTTGAAAACTCTCCCGCACCTCCCGCTCTTTCCCGTGCTGGCGTCGCGGGAATCCAACATATAGACTTCTTTGCCGGTACCGCTCCAGCGCGCAAAGGGGGACAGGATGAGGCACGCCGTCAAGAAGATCCGTTTCGCGGCCGACCGCTCGGTGACGTTCGGCAACTTCATGGACAAGCTCGCCGAGACCTACGGCGACAAGACATGCTTCATACTGGACCGGCCCCTCCGCTACTCATTCATGCCGGGCGAGCGCCACTCGTTCAAGCAGTGGCGCGAGTACACCGACAGGGCCGCCAACGTGCTGGCAAACGACCTCGGTATCCAGAAAGGCGACCGGGTCGTCGTCGACATGTCCAACCGTATGGAGATCCCGTTCACCTGCTTCGCGCTGATGAAGATCGGCGCGGTGGCGGTGCCGCTCAACTTCATGCTCACCGGCAAGGAGATCGCCTATATCGCGTCGGACGCCGGCGCGAAGCTCATGATCACCGACAGGCCCGCCTTCGAGTTCCAGATACGCGAGCAGTCGGCGGTGCCCTGCATCGAGAAGTGGGCCGTGATGGAAAAAGCGGAGGGCCTGCCGGGCGAGTTCGTGGAGCTGGCCCCGTTGATCGAGGCCGCGCCTTCGACGTTCCCGGCGCAGGACAAGGACCCCGAGGATGTCGTGGGCATCTTCTACACCTCGGGCACCACCGGTTTCCCGAAGGGCGCGATGATGACCTCGAAGAGCCTGCTCACGGCGCAGCGCATCACCGCCGCGCTGGTCCCGGCGACCGCCAACGACGTCGGCCTGATGGCGCTGCCACTGGCCCATCTCTTCGGGTTCGGGCTGACGCTCATCTCGCTCTCGGGCGGGTTGACCGGCATGTTCATCCGCTCGTTCGATCCCGACCGGATCCTCTCGGGGATACAGGACAGCAAGGCGACCATATTCGTCGGGGTGCCGGCCATGTACTCGATGCTGCTGGAGGCGGGCCTCGACTCCTACGACCTGTCCAGCGTGCGCATCTGGGGGTCGTCGGCCGATGCCATGCCCGACGAGATAGCGATCGAGTTCCGCAAGCGTGGGAGGTTGAAGGCCGGGCCGCTGGAGTTCGATTCAATATTCATCGACGCCTACGGCATGGTGGAGCTGTCATCGATGACCTGCATGAAGATGCCGCTGCCGGGCGTCACCTTCCCGCCCAAGTGCGTCGGGTTCCCGGTGCCGCCCATCAGGGTGCGGATACTGGACGAGGACGGCCGCAAGGTGAAGACGGGCGAGGTCGGCGAGCTCGCGGTCAAAGGCCCGTGTGTGATGAAGGGATACTGGGCCAAGCCCGAGGAGACCGCCGCCCAGATGGTCAACGGGTGGTTCCGCACCGGCGACATGGCGAAGAAGGACAGGATCGGCCGGGTGTACTTCGCCGACCGCAAGAAGGACGTGGTGAAGAGCGGCGGCTACTCGGTGTTCTCGGTCGAGGTGGAGCAGGAGATCCTGGAGCACCCCGACGTGATGGAGGTTGCCATCGTGGGCATCCCGCACCCGACCAAGAAAGAAGCGCCCGTGGCGATCTGCGTGCTGGAGGAGGGAGCGGTCGCGACCTCCGACGACATACACGAGTGGTGCCGCGACAATATCGCCCGCTACAAGAGCCCGCGCGCCGTGATCGTCATCTCTTCAGAGGAGATGCCGCGCACTCCCACGCTGAAGATACTGAAGAGGGAGCTGCGCGACCGCTACAAGGACCTCTTCCAGTAGGGGAAAAGTGTACCAGGCACTTTTCATCCCGTTTATTCACCCTCTGGAATTCTAATGTGAGCGGCCATGGAATATAATCTGCATTGCTTCGATGCAAGGGGGTAGGAATGACCACGGTTATCCGTCCGGCGACTCGCGATGATTGTCGTATCCTGGCGTACCACGGGTACCTCGCCGGCAAGAGTCACGTGGACAAGTCCGTCTACGACGAGATGTTCCCCGGGATCCCGGGGCCGACCGACGCGCGGCTCACCGCGATGGAGAAGATACTTCAGACCGAGACGGTATCCTGGATGCACTACACGTTCTGCAGCGTCGCCGAGGTCGACGGCACGGTCGCGGGTTCGCTCAGCCACTACAACACCCGGGACGGCGCCGACGTCAAGATCCTCAACGCGCTCCTCGAGGCCGGCTGGACCCAGGACGAGATGAAGGCGATGGGCGGGCGGCTCAAGCCCCTTTTCGACATCGATTTCGTCAAGCCCCCCGACGCCGTGGTCATCGAGAACGTCGCGGCGTCTCCGACGTTCAGGCGGCACGGGGTCGTCAGTGCCCTGCTGCAGGACGCGGCGCACCTCGCGCGCAGCGACGGCTTCGAGTTCATGCAGCTCGGGATGATGGTCGGCAACGTGCCGGCCAGGAAGGCTTACGAGAAGGCCGGGTTCGAGGTCGTCGAGACTCGCATCAGCCCTGACTTCGAGAAGCTCTTCTACAGCCCGGGGATGCAGCTGCTCAAGCGTCAGCTCTGATCGGCGTCCGCCCCGCCCGCCGCCGCAGTCTTCCTTCTCGCCCTGATCGTCAGCACTACACCGATGAAAAGCAGTACGCATCCCCACACCAGGAAAGAGAGAGGCGCCCATTTCTGGTCGAGGTCGAGCAAGCCGAAGTACTTCGCGCTTGCGTCTATCCCGTCGCGGGCGTTGGCAAGCACCCGCGCGTAGTCGATCGAAGCCAGCTTGATGTAGGCGGGCGACGCGCCGGGGGCGTTCTTCACGTAATACTCGTAGTGGTTGCGCGGCACGTAGACGACCATCCCCGTCCTCGGCTCCACGTACTGGGTCAGCTCCGTCTTCTTGAAGTACTCCAGGGCTATCCCGGCACCGTCGGGGATGGGCAGGTCGCTCATGCCGGATATCTCCTTGAGCTTCTTGCCCGTCATGTTCGCGGGCAGGCCCGGCGGGGGCTTGGACATCTTCTCCATGTCGCCCGGCATGTCGTACACGTAGACGGTCACGCCCTTGTACTTGTTGCCGTCCATCCTGGTCGCCCTGGTGAAGTTGCAGTATGCGCTCCGGCCCAGCTCGTCGTCCCACAAGGGATAGCTCTTCTTCCTGGAGCCGATGGGGAAGGTCAGCGAGTAGCCGGTCCGATCGATCCCCTCGATGAAGCCGGGCACGTTCTCGCAGGTCTTGCGGTCCACGGCGTAAGTGGCGTCGGGGCGCACGCCCGTGAGCGGCTGCCCGGTGCCGGAGTCGGTCACCGCCACGCGCTCGTCCATGACCAGCACGCGTTTGCTGCTCCTGGAAGGGACGGCGTGGTCACGCGCCTGGATGGTCAGCGGGACGACGACTTCCTGTCCCGGTGGATAGAACTTCGACGTAACGCGGTCGGCATAGAGCGTCAGCTTGCCGGCGTAGGCCGTGTCGACCTTGAGGTCGGCGGGCAGCCTGATGAACAGGGGCCCTATCCCGAACAGCCAGGCAGGCGCCAGCGCGATCAGGAGCGCGCCGATTACGATCAGTACCAGGCCGCCGCGGGAGCGTTTCAACTTGCCTCGATTGCTTGTAGGGTCGCTTCTACCCTCTATAACGACGGCCAGTCATTGACGAGCATGCTGGAGACCGCGATTCCGGAGAGCATCACCAGCGGTACGCCGCCCCCGGGGTTGGTGCACTGGCCCGTGAGGTACAGCGAGTCCACGATGCGCGAGCGGTAGTTGGGCCTGAACGGCCCCATGTTCGAGCCGCTCATCTCCAGCCCGAAGAACGCGCCCTCGGGGAGCCTGAGCCTCCGCTCCAGCTCCGTGGGGGTGACCGAGTCCATCCACTCGACGTTGGAGCGCAGCCCGGGGAAGGCGCGCTTCTCCAGCGAGTCGATGCAGTCCCAGGCCCACTCGTCGGCGATGTCGTCCCAGTCGTGGTACTTGAGATTGTAGGGCGCGATGTAGATCGCCGAGAGGACCTGCTTGCCTGGCGGCGCGAGGTCGGGGTCGTCGTGCGAGGCGCAGCTGACCAGGAACGCGCCGTCGTCCGGCCGGTAGAGCAGCCCCTTGTCGTAGAACTCGTGCCAGAGGTTGTCGAACTTGTCCCTGCCGTTCAAGAGCACGGTGAAGTGCGCCCGCACAGAGTCCATCTTCTCCTTGAGCCCGACGTAGAAAGTCGGCGCCGGGATCGAGCACGGCTGGTTCTTGACGGCGCGCTTGGCCACCCAGGGGAGGTTCTCCTCGCCGACCAGGTCGAGGTAGGTGGTGCGGGAGTGCGCGTTGGAGATGACGGCTTTGGCGCTGATCTCGTCTCCACCGGCAAGACGCACGCCCTGCGCGCGCCCGTTCTTGATGATTATCTTCTCCACCAGCGACGAGAACCTGATCTCGCCGCCGAAGCGCTCCATGATCTTGCGCAGCGCCTTGGGGATGGAGATCATGCCGCCCTTGGGGTAGTAGTAACCCATGCGGCCCATGTAGGTGATGTTGGAAAGCATGCCGGTGCAGCGGTGCGCGGGCAGCGCCGCGTACAGGTTCTCCCAGCCGAACATGAGGCGGATGCGGTCGTCCTTGAAATACGAGTTGACGACCTTGTCAAGTGTGCGCGTGGAGAGCCACATGTTGACCGGCAGGGCCGGCAGCTGCTCGGTCCTGGCCATCATCTTGATGACGTTGGAGAGCTTGGTCACGTCCCGCAGCGCGGGCATCGGCACCGAGAGCACCGAGAGGTACAGGTCGAAGATCTTCTTCATGTCGTCGCAGTAGCGATAGTAGCCGTCGACGTCGCCGGGGGAGATGGAGGCCACGACCTCAGCCATCTCGTCGATGTCCCGCGGCAGCAGCACGCGCGTACCGTCGTCCATGACCGTGTCGTAGACCGGGTCGATCAGGCGGTAGTCGAGGTAGTCCTCCAGCCGCAGGTCCAGCAGCTCGAAGAGCTTGTAGTACATCTCGTGGCCGATCACGAAGACCGCGCCGACGTCCGGCTGGAACCCGTCGTGGTTGTAGTTGGAGCAGCAGCCCCCGATCCGGTCGCTCTGCTCGAGCACCAGGACCTTGAGGCCCTCCTTGGACAGCAGTGCCCCGGAGGTCAGCCCCCCGACACCGGAACCGATGATGACAACATCGTAGTCGTAGCGCGCCATCCCTGTGACCTCCCGCAGCGCCGGCATCTTTCCTACAGTGACTCGCCGGAGTTGCATCGCTTCGCGACGACAACACCGTCGTAAGATTTGAGTGCCCGATGGCACGTCTGGTCAGGCTGAAGCCTGCCCGCTATACGAAGAGCCGGAACCACATCTCCCGGCCCTCGAACAGCAGCTTGTTGACCCGGCTGCGCTTTTCCTCGTCCAGCTGGAACCCGTAGTAATAACCGGCAAGCGCGAACAGCGCCAGGATGAACAACTTCTTCTTCCAGCGACTTTTCTTTGATGTGCTTTCCTCAGGGGCGGATTTCTTCTTGCTCAATTGAAGCGTCTCCTTTGCAGTCATTGCGGCCGGACATATTCTAACCGATATCGCTCGTGCTCGCGCCGGCCGCTCATCGCACGCGGGGCGCCGCGGTTTGCCGGCCGTCGTCATAAGAGGTGAAGGCTCACGGGCGGCCGAAGTAATGTGAGCCTCGAAGGAAGGAATGCAGTTGGTGGTTTCAACCCGACGCTATGCGATCGCGGCGACCCTGTGCGCGCTGCTGGTGATGTGCGCGCTCGTTGCTGTATCTCCGGCTGCGCGGGCGTCGGGCGGCAGCGACTCGCTCGGCGCCAGGTCTCTGGCGACGGACTGGTACTTCGCCGAGGGCACCACCCGCGACGGGTTCACCACCTACGTCGCGGTCGTGAACCCCAACCCGGATGCGGCTGATGTGACCTTCACTTACATGCTGGGCTCGGGCGACCCGGTGGTGCGCACCCACAGGGTGGCAGGGGCCAGCCGCTTCACGATCGACCTGTCGCTCGACGTCGGGCCCGGGCGCGACGTGGCCACTTTCATCCACAGCACCTTGCCGGTGGTCGCTGAGCGCCCCATGTACTTCATCTACCAGGGGAAATGGGACGGCGGCGACGACTCGCTTGGAGCGACGCGGCCGGCGAGGCAGTGGTTCTTCGCCGAGGGAACGACGCGCGCCGACTTCGTAACCTACCTTGCTGTGCTGAACCCGAACAACGCTGCGTCCGACGTCACATTCACGTACCTGCTTGGCTCGGGTCAACCGGTGATCCGCGAGCACACGGTCACGGCGATGAGCCGCTTCACCGTCGACGTGGCGGCCGACCTGGGACCCGAGTACCAGGGCCGTGACGTGTCCACCGTCGTGGAGAGCACCCTGCCGGTGGTCGCGGAGCGTCCGATGTATTTCGACTACCAGGGGAAATGGGACGGCGGCCACGACTCGCTCGGCGCTCAGTCGCTCTCGACCGAGTGGGACTTCGCCGAGGGCACCACGCGCAGCGGCTTCGTCACTTACCTGACCGTTGCCAACCCGGGCGAAGCCCCTTCGGACGTTACATTGACTTACATGCTGGGCTCCGGCGAGACGGTGATCCGATCGCACCAGATCCCATCCCACAGCCGCTTCACCATCGACGTCTCCGCCGACGTTGGTGCCGGGCAGGATGTGTCGACCACGATCAAGAGCACGGTCCCCGTCGCGGCCGAGCGTCCGATGTACTTCGACTACCAGGGAAAATGGGACGGCGGGCACGATTCCCTGGGAGCCGTGAGCCCGGGCGACACCTGGCACTTCGCCGAAGGGACCACTCGCACCGGCTACGTCACCTACATGGCGATAATGAACCCCGCCGCGGAAGCGGCCGATGTCACCTTCACCTACATGTTAGGCTCGGGCGAGCCGCTCACTCGAGACCACGTCGTCGCGCCCCACAGCCGCTATACGCTGGACGTCTCCGCTGACGTCGGCGCGGGACAGGACGTCGCCACCTCCGTAAAGAGCTCCATGCCGGTGGTCGCCGAGCGCCCGATGTACTTCAGCGCCCCGGGCAAAGGCGTCACCATCTGCATCGACCCCGGTCACTCAGGGCACGATGGCAGCGAGGTTGACCCCGCCACCGGCCTCAACGTCGGAGACAACACGGGGGCGCCCGATGAGCTGCAGCAGAACTGGGACCTTGCGGTGAAGGTCAGGAAGTTCCTCGAGGACGCGGGATACACCGTTGTGTTCACCAAGCAGAACGTGAACGATTATCTTTCGCTCAAGCAGAGGGCGGACATCGGGAACAGGAGCGCGGTGATGGTCAGGCTCCACCACGACCCCTCCGGCTTTACCGGCGTCATGCGTCCGCCGGCGGGAGCGGCTCGCTGCCCCACCTCCGATCTGGGACGGATCACCGTGGTCGATCCTGAGGTGGCGGCCCAGAGCGATCTCCTTGCCAGGGCCATCGCGCCGAGGATGGGACTTGCCGTCAAGGACGACACCGGAGGCACCAGCGAGGGCAACTCGACCCCGCCGGGGCACCCCACCTGCCTGATAGGGAGCCTGCTCTCGAAAGTGCCGATCGTCTGCATCGAGAACAGGTATACCACCAGCGACGATTACGTCCAGGGCCTGGTCGACGGGATCAGCGCCTACCTCGCCCGGTAGAGGATCGGGAAAGTACCTGTCCCCACTTAGATCGGGCGCACGGAGATGCTCGCCTTCCGGGTTGGGCAGGTCTCCTCGCAGGCTCCGCAGCCGGTGCATCTGTCCGCCCGCACCACGGGACGCTCCCTGTCGAGGCTTATCGCATTGAACCTGCAGCGCTCGTAGCAGACCAGGCATGGATTGCCCCGCCACGCCAGGCACGTCCGCTCGTTCACCCGCGACCGGCCGATGCGCACGAGCTTCTCCTCGACCTTCACAATCGCCCCTGTCGGGCACACGCTCTGGCAGGCCTGCCCGCACTGGTCGAACACGCAACCGGCCTCGCGCGGCACGAACCGCGGGGTCCAGAGTTTCTGCAGCCCGGAGTCCAGCCCCATCGGCTTCAGGCAACCAGGTGGGCAGGCCCTGGCGCAGGCCTCACAGCGGTTGCACCTGGAAAGAAAGGCTTGCTCGTTCTGGGCGCCCGGCATCCTCAGGATCGGCGCGGCGGACTTCTTCAGCCCCACGCCGTAACCGGCGACCATGACCGCCGCCAGCCCCACCGACTCGATGAACTCGCGCCGCCCCAGCGCGAACCTGCCGCTTGCTTCGCTGCTCTCGACCACTCGCGGCAGCCGCCGTTCCACCGCCTTCGCATCATTCTTCCCTGAAGCCTCCAGCCGCAGGCCGAAGCTCTCCAGGGCCAGCGCCCCACTGGCGGGGCACGCCTCGACGCACTCGCCACAGGCGGTGCAGTCGAGCGAGACCAGCCGCCCGGCGCGCTGCGAGACCAGAGGCTCGGTCACCTCGAAGTCGCATGTCTTGTAGCAGGCCCCGCAGGATATACACGCGTCAGGCGCCTTGACGACCGCCAGCGGGCTCACCCGGGCGGGCAGGCGTTTGCCCTGCGCCGAAACCAGGCTCATCAGCGCCCCCATCGGGCAGAGGTCGTCGCACCAGAACCTGGGCCGGTAGAGGAATGCCACAAGCACCAGACCGATGAACAGGAAAGGAACGGCGGGCGCCAGCAGCTGGTAGACCGTGCGGTTGACGACCACCATCGGGCTGCCGATATACAGCAGGTTCACGCCGGCGAACGCGAACCCCAGCACCAGCACCAGGAAGACATACTTGGGGGCGCGCCTGAGCCGGCTGGCGGCCGACCCGCCCGACTCCGTCAGCTCGCGGACCTCGCTGCCTGAAGGCTGGTAGTACCTGAGCGCCTTCGGCTTCACGGCTCCTGCGGCGTCGAAGCACGTCCCCAGCGGGCATATCCAGCCGCAGAAGAACCGGCCGCTGAGAGCGGTCAGCCCCAGCAGCACCCACGCGGGCCAGAACTCCGCGATCACGGACAGGCTGTGCACGGTGATGATGGACACGACCGCGGCCAGCGGGTCAAGCCTCAACAGGAAGTTGGACGCGGGCAGCCTCAGCGGGGGATAGGCGGCCTCGATAGCCAGCAGCACGAACAGGCCCAGGAACGCGGCCTGCACTACGCGTCTGGTGACGGCGAGTCTTCGCCGCCGCCTCCCGCTGCCCGCTTCCTCGCCCACGTCACACGTTCGCGATCTTGAGCTTGTTGAAATCCACCTGTCCGAGCCCTCGCCTGCCGGCGGCGGCGACGTAGCCGACCGACGACGCCGTCATCCCGAACAGCGTGCACGCGTAGCTGTCCGCCGCCACGAAGTCGCTGCTGGCGATGACCGTCCCCAGGTCCTTGACCAGTCCCGGCCCGCCGGGGCCGTTCGTCGTGAGCACGATCGACGCGTCGATGACCGAGAGGTCCGGCTTTACCACCGACGCGATGTCGGCGATGCCTTCGTACAGGCCGTTGCTGTGGACGCTCGACATGTTCGCGGTGACCCCGATGAGGTTCTTCATCCCCAGCGACAGGCCGGCGCCGCTGTGATGCTTGGCCTTAGGCACGGTGATGAAGACGTCCGCGTCCAGGACTACGGGATAGATGCTCGCCTGGCGCATGGCGACGCCCCCTGGGATCGGTGTCGCCCGGCCCTGGCTGCTATCGCTGCCCCCGTAGGCGATGATCTCACCTCCAGCCGCGCGCGCCGGCGCTCCGATCCCGTTTCTCTCAAAGCAGGTCTGATAATCGCCGCGCAGGCAGTGGTCGGTAACGATGACGCGGGAAGCGCCGGCCTGCCTGCACATGCTGATGACCTCGGAAACGACCGAGGGATGCGTGCTGGTTCCGCCCTGCGGCCCGTCCATGAAGGAGGCGTTGGGCTTTATCACCACGACGTTCCCACGCTTGACGAACCGGCCCATCCCCCCGAGCGCGTCGATGGCCTTTCGCGCCAGCGCCCCGGGGTCTCCGGTCCCGCGGGCGACCGCAAGGTCGGCCCCCGGCTGTGCGGCGGTTGCCGGAGCGCTTGCGGGCGCGCTGGCCGGCGTGGTGGTCTTCGCGACTTGCTCGGCGCCGCACCCGATGATGCTGCCGAGCGCTCCCGCGAGAAGCAGCCCGCCGGCCCATTTGCCGGCCTTACGCAGAAAGTCCCTGCGCTCGATATGCCTGTCGAGGATCTGTCGCGCGATATCGAATTGCTCGGGCGACAACCAGTCAGGATCCCCGGGAAGGTTCATCGTTCCTCCAGGTAGTTACTTTCCTGGTCAAATCTATTTCGACGCACCGCACCAGGGCCATGATATTCGGCAATGAAGGGTATGCAAGCCAAGCGTAGAAATCGGCGGGCAGCAGCAATGACCATGAAAGGAGATGATGGCCGTGGCCGATGCGACCGAGGGGACGGTGTGTCAGTCCTGCGGACTGCCCATCAACGCGGAGGACTGGCCCGAGGGCAGCGAGCGCGGAGAGTTCTGCCAGTTCTGCATGGTGCATGATGCGTTCGTCGCCGACAGGGGCGAGGTCAAGAAGCGCCTTGCCGACATGATCGAGAAGGACTCGGGCAAATCCCGCGAGGATGCCGAGGAAGAAGCCGAAGAGACCTTGAGCACCCTGAAGAGGTGGCAGTAGTCGCTCAAAGCGGCGCGCGTGCGGCCCCGCTATTTCTTCTGGGGCTTGAGCGCCGTCTCACTGTAGGTGCAGTCGGGGTCCCAGAGCAGCCACTGGTGTATGCCTAACTTCTCGCAGGCGTCAATCTGCGCCCTGACCATGTCAGGCGTGTAGTGAATCTTCAGGCTGAAGTCCTGCAGCCATGGGCGCAACTGCGCGGGCTTGCCCGCCATCTTCTTCTGGAAGTCCTGAAGTGACTTGTAGACGATGTCGTACGGGTTCGCCTCGGGGACCTTGATGTTGTACTCGCCGAGGTTGTAGTGCGACGGGTAGACCATCGGCGATATGAAATCGACCCTGTTCGCAACGTCGCCGACGCGCTGACCGATGTTCATGTCGCCCTGGTTGCTCGCGGTGAGCCCGAACAGGTCGGCGGAGATGAAGACGTTGTACGGCGCCAGCCTGGTCCGCGCATAGCTCAGGAAGTCGTCGATCACCTGCCCGGGAGGGCGCGCGTCCTGGTGAGGGTACTTGCAGAGGCTGGTGTTGCCGTCCGAGGGGAACCTGCAGTAGTCGAACTGTATCTCGTTGAACCCCGCCTTTGCCGCGGCCTCGGCGACGGACAGGTCATAGTCCCAGACCTCTTTTGAATAAGGATCGAGCCACACACCCGTGCTCCAGGGGCGCCCGGTGGTCTTGTCCTGCACCGCCAGGTCCGGCCTTGCCTTGGCCAGCTTGGGATCCTTGAACGAGACGATGCGGCAGATCGCGTAGATGTCCTTGAACCTCAACTGATCCACCACCGACTCGAGATCCATGTAGTTGGTGGTCGCCTTGACCTGCTTTGCCAGAGGGTAGTCGAGGTTGAAACCTATCATCCCCGCCTCGTCCTTAAGGTCTATCTCCAGCGCGTTGAGCTCCGTCCTCTGGGTCAGGGCGATCATCTTAGCCAGGTCGGTATCGCTTCCCGCGATGAAAATCGAGACGTGCGCGCCCTTTGCCTGCGGCGCCTTCTGGGTGATTACGTAGTCGGTCGATTCATTGCCGGCCTTGTCTTTGGCCGCCACCTTGAGGCTCTGAACGCGCGTCGACTTGGTCGCGTAAACGAACTTCCCGGTCTTGTCCACCGTCACCGGTTTATCCGCCACCGTCACGGTCGCGTCCTTGTCGTCGACGGTGCCCGCCAGGTCTATGCTCACGGCCTGTCCGCCGCCCTTGATGTCCTTGATGGCCTTCTTGGTGATGCTGAGCTTGGGGGGGGTCGAGTCCACCGTGAAGGACCAGCTGGCCGTACGCTTCCCCATCAGGCCGCCCGCGTTCAACAGTAGTGACGCGCTGTGCTTGCCGTCGGCCAACGGCAGGCTCGCCGAAACTGACTTCTTGTCGGCCTGCATGGTCGCCCCGACGTCCTTGCCGTCCACTTTCAAAGTCACGTTCTGGGGATTGAACGACTTGCTGATCGTCGCCTTGACCTGGACGTTACCGGTCTTGACGCAGGACCCGACCGACGGCGTCAGCCCACCGATCGGCGACGGCAGCACGAACACGAACAACCAGAGCGGGATGACTACTGCGAGGATGCAGACCGCGCCGACCGCGACGTGGAAGCCGGTCGGGCCCTGGCTGGCCCTGCGCTTGGGCTTGGGCGCGGGCCGATCGCCGGTGCGCCCCCTGGGGTCGCGAGCCGACATCTCTCGAGGGGCGGACTTCCTGGCGCCGCCGCCGCTCTCGGTCTCTCGCCTGCGGCCTTCGAGCTCGCTATACGACAGCCTGGGCCGCCGGTTGCCGCTCACAGCGCCACCGCGCCTGTTCGAGAAGGTCCTCTTTCGTGCCATTCAGTGTCCCTTGCCCTTGTTGCTCGCTCAGTAGCCCAGAAACTGCACGCCCTTGGGGAGCTTGTTCTCCAGGACTCGCGTCTGCATGTATGCCGGCGCGCAGACCGTCTTGCTGTTCCCATCGCTCACGAATCGCAGCTCCGGATGCCGGTCGAAGTAACGCAGCCAGTAGCCAGAGCCGTCAGCCCCTGAGCCGGAGATCGAGTTGTAGTCCATCACCTGGACTCGCGGGATGATCTGCCCGGGGTTCTTGTAGTGGTACATCGGATAGAACGGGTTGGAGCCCACCAGCAGCGACCAATCATAATGATAGCTCGTCCCCGCGGACGAGCCGTTGAACATCAGCGCCTTGTTCTGGGGCTCCTCGCCGTAGGGGAGGCAGAGAACGCTCACGCTCGTCTTGGGATCGATGCTCACGATGTTCTTCTGCTGGTTGGCGATGTCGGCCTGCACCTTGTCGTCGCTGAGCTTGGCCAGGTTCCCGTGGCTCTCAGTGTGGTTGCCTATGTCGTACCCGTTCTTCACCAGGTAGGTGAGCTTCTGGTCCTTGTACTTCTCCTGCTCGAACATCGCGGGCAGCACGTTGAAGAGAGCCGTGCAGCCGAAGTCATTGTGCTGCTTCTGAAAAGCCTGCATCATGCCGAGCGCGCACTCCGGGTCGATGGTGGTGCCGCTCCCCTGGGGGATGTACCTGAACTGGCTCTCGGTCGAGTCGTCGAAGCTGAACACGATCGGAGTCGTTCCTGCCGGCACGCCGATGTTCCCGGTCATGAGGTCGTTGAAGGAGATGAGGCGGTAATTCTTCTGGTAGAGGGTCTGCAGGTCTTTCTTGAAGTTGTCGATGCTGCGCTGGAAGTCGCCCTCGGTGGGCTTTACGCGGTGGTACTCCAGCACCATGACCATGCCCAACTCGTTGGGACGGATGCCCTTTTTCAACAGCGCATCCAGGTTCGCCCGCGACTGCACCGACTCCTTTGCTTCGGTGCTCCCGCCGCACCCAGAGAACAGCAGCGGGCACAGCAGGATGACCGCAGCCGAGGCTACGATCAGCTCCGCCAGATTTGAATGTTTTCGCGTCAAGACCATAATAATGGCTTTATGTGTGGTCCACGGGTCTGCTTTGCACGGACATAGACCCAATATTATCGCCAAATCCCGGGTAATTGGCAAACATGACCAATCGCGGACGCACACCTCGCGCCTGCTAGCCCTGCCTTCCTGTGGTGGGTTGGACGGGCTCAGATTGAAAAAAGTTCGCGATTGCTATAAAACCGGTTCAAGGACGGTTACCCTCCCGAAAGGGGTTTGACGTGGCCGATGACGACGACGAAAAACGAGAGCGAATACTCAAGACTGCCGTGAAGCTCTTCGGCAGGGAGGGCTACTACGGCACCCGGATGTCGGAGGTGGCCCGCCAGTCGAGGGTCTCGCCCAAGACGCTCTACAGGTACTTCTCCGGCAAGACCGAGCTTTTCATCGCGTCACGCGATGCGGCGATGGACCGGCTGATTCGCGAGATACTGGCGCCGGTGCAGCAGGGTTTGACCGGCGAGAGCTCGTTCACCGTCATCAAGGAGATCCTCAAGTCCTACAGCGACTTCATCCGCAGGAACAGGGGCCTGGCCAGGATTCTCGCCGAGGCCGTGGCGATAGTCGACGAGGTGATCAAGGCCGACGAGATCGAGACCTTCACCAACGGCGCCGCCGCGATCGCCTGGCTGATAGACACCGACGTGCGGGAGGGAAGGCTCAAGCTGGTGGCCGACGCGGATAAGACCTCCTGGCTGTTCCTGTCGCTCGCCGCGCTGCTGACCTACTCGGTGCTGCTGGACCTGGACCGCAAGTCCGTCGCGGGGTTCGACCCCAATTTCGCGCTGGATGTGTTTTTCGACGTGATGCAGCAGGCGTAGTGTTCCTTCCCACAGGTAGCTTTACGCGCCGGGCTCGATCGTGTCGATGAGGCGGTTGAGGAACACCAGGGCGGAGTCCTCGCTCATCCGCTGTGGATACCCCATCAAGGTGACGAACCCGACCGCGTGCAGCGCCATGGCGTAGGTCCAGGCGAACTGATCGAGGTCGAGCTCCCTGGAGACCAGCCCGGCCTCCTGGCCGTTCTTCAGAACGCGCTTGACCAGCGAGTGCGTCTCCAGGAAGAACTCCTGAGTGCTCTTCTTGATCTCCGGGTCGTCGATCGCGGTGATCGACTGCAGGCTCACCCTTGCCCTGTCGCTGTTGCGGGACACCTCGCGGAGGAACTCGCGGCCCAGCGCCCTCAGTATCCGCGGGGCGCCCGCGCCGATGGGCAACAGCGGAAGCATGTCGCTTATCGCGCTTCGCCTGATGTGCTCGCGCACCTCGAGGTAGAGAGTCTTCTTGTCGCCGAACAAGTCGAAGACGGTCTTCTCGCTGACCCGGGCTTCGGAGGCGATCTCGGCGGTGGTGGCGGTCAGGAAGCTCTTCTCGCCGAACTTGCGGATCGCCGCCTCCAGGACGGCCTGTCTGGTGTTCTCTTGAGGCCTCTTGCCTTTGGGACTCATGCGCCCTCCATGATGGTGACACCATTCTATGCATGCGGCGCCGGTGGTGCCAGCGGCCCCGGCGGCCTGCCGCCCCCGGTGTCGATGCGACCGGTTGCAGGACACCTGAGAGTCTTGTACTTTTTGCCCGGCGAATTGTGATATTCTTTTGAGCGATTGCACCAACGGCAGGGGAGGACCGCTGTGGAGATTCGTAAAGCGACACTGTCTGATGAGGAGCAGGTGGCCGTTCTCATCAGGGAGCTGGGTGAGGCGATAGGCGTCTCCGGGGACGTTAACCCGGTGACGTGGTACAGCACTCTGCGAAAGATGCTGGCCTCCCCCGAGTGGACTTTCATCATGGCCGAGGAGAAGAAGCGCACCATGGGCCTCCTCATCCTAGTCATCCTGCCTTCGCTCTATCACGGCGGCAACTACGCGGCCATCACCGAGCTGATCGTCACCAGGGAAGCCCAGAACAAGGGCGTCGGTGCGATCCTGGTGGAAGAGGCCAAGAGGATCGCCAGGCTCATGGGCTGCGAGGAGCTGGACGTCAGCGTCGAGGTGGAAAACGAGAAGGCCAAGGGTTTCTACGAGCGCCTGGGGTTCGAGAAAAAGCACGCCGACTACGGTATGAAACTGTAAGAAGGCAGGGCGCGCCGCCGCCCGGCCCGCCTCAGGCCATGCGGTCCGCCCAGTATTCCTCGTCGAATTCCGCAAGCTGTATCAACACGCCGAACGAGTCCCTGGGGCTGATGAACGCTTCTTTCCAGTGTGGGTCGGAGAGGTCCACGTCCAGCGGCTCGATGCCCATGGCCCGCAGTGACTCGAGCGCCTCGTCCATGCTCTCGACCTGGATGGTGACGTGGTGCAGCCCCTCGCCTCTCTTATCGATGTACTTGTTCACGAAGTTCTCGGGGTCGGGGGAGCTGATGAGCTCGATGCGGCCGCTCTCCCCCAGGTCGAAGTAAGCCCAGTTGAAATCCTGACCCCGGAAGGTCCAGGGCTCGTCGAGCACCTTGCGCGCGCCGAGCGCGTCCTCAAGAAAGCGGGACGCCTTCTCCTTGTCCCTGACCGCGACACCGACGTGGTCTATCCTCTTTGCCCTCAAGGTGACTCCTTTCCCAGCGCCCACCCACGCTGCCTGCTTCGCCGTTCAAGAGTATATCGCACGCCACATGCGGCACCACCCGTCACTTCAGGCCGCGCCGTCGGCAGGAACGATCGCCCGTGGGTGCTCGTCTAACAAGGTAATACAGGGAGCCGGTCGCGCGGGGTTGGAGCGCGCTGAGCGTGAGGATACGACCGCCCGACCCGTTAGCGGGGCCGCTCTCAAAGCCCGGTGATATCCTTTTCAAAGGAAAGTCGCCGCAGCGGCTTGAATGCTTAGATAAAGCATCGGGAGGTTGACCGCAGAGTGCTGAAGTTGTTCTGGTACTACATACGGTATCACCACCTGGTCTCGTAGGCGGAGCCTTCGAGACGGAAGGCCTTCCCCATCCCGGCATGTGAAGCGACCCCGATCAGCGGGGTCTTTTTTCGTGTAGAATCCAGGTGACATGAAGACATGCAGCAGCTGCGGCACACCCAACAAGGACGCCTCACGATTCTGCCTCGAGTGCGCCGCGCCCCTTGCGGAGAAAGTGCCGGCACGCAGATCGCGCAAAGACATCCCCAAACGCCGGATTGCCTTTTACGTGGTGGCAGGCCTGGCGGCGCTGGCCCTGCTTATCGGGGGCATCTCGTCCCTGGTGGTCTTCACCGGTGAGGAGGCCCCAAGGAAGGGCGTCCTGGAGAGCGCGGGCGATTTCCTGAACGGGATATCCGGGAACGGCCAGGCTGCGGAAGGGGCGGCGGAGAAGGCCTCGAAGTCCGAGAAGAGGAAGCTGCCGTCCAGGGTTGCGGCGACGGGTGGGGAAGTCCGGGCCCGCGGCCTCATCGTTTCTGTGAGCGGCTCGCGGTCCTCCGACGGCGCGGCGATCCAGAGACCGCTGAAGGGCGACCGCTTCGTGGTGTGCGACGTCAAGGTGCGCAACGCGGGCGCAAGTCCGGTCCTTGTCTCGTCTCTGCTGCAGATGTCGCTGCAGGACCGGAAAGGAAGGGTCTACGGGACCGGCCTGTATTTTCCCGCGCCGACGTTTCCTGACGGCGAAGTCAGGGCGGGCGGAGAGGCTGGTGGTAAAGTAGCTTTCGAGGTCCCTGCCAAATCGAATGACCTGTATTTTGTTTTCGATCCTGAAGTCTTAAGAGATGGCGAGGAGGTCGCCGTCAGGCTATTCTGACGGCGTAAGAGGAAAGACGAGCTGGAGGGGTGGCGATGAAGCGGATCTATGACGACATCAGCGGCACGATAGGTGGGACCCCGCTGGTCAAGCTCAAGAGGATCTCTGAAGGTTCGGTGGCGGACGTATACGGCAAGATGGAGTCGTTCAACCCGCTCGGCAGCGTGAAGGACCGGGTCGCCGTCTCCATGATCGACGACGCCGAGCAGCGAGGCCTGATCGGGCCGGGAAGCACCATCATCGAGCCTACCAGCGGCAACACCGGCATCGGCCTGGCGTTTGTGTGCGCGGCCCGGGGATACCGCTTGATCATCACCATGCCTGACACGATGAGCGTGGAGCGCCAGCAGATGCTCGCTTTCATGGGCGCGGAGGTGCTTCTCACGCCGGGCAAGGACGGCATCAGGGGCTCCGTCAAGAAGGCGGAGGAGATGATCGGGGCGATAAAGAACAGCTACATGCCGCAGCAGTTCAAGAACCCGGCCAACCCCCGCATCCACCGCGAGACCACGGCCAGGGAGCTGTGGGAAGACACCGACGGCAAGATCGACATGGTGGTCAGCGGCGTCGGCACGGGCGGGACGATCACCGGCTGTGGCGAGGTGCTCAAGGACCTCAAGCCCACGGTACAGATGATCGCAGTCGAGCCGGCGGGCTCCCCGGTGCTCTCGGGAGGCCGCCCGGGAGCTCACAGGATCCAGGGCATCGGGGCGGGCTTCATCCCCGAGATACTGCGCGTGGACCTCATCGACGAGATCATCACCGTGAGCGACGTCGACGCGGGAGCCACCACCAAAAAGCTGGCCAGGCTGGAGGGCATACCGGCGGGTATCTCGTCGGGCGCCGCGACGTGGGCCGCCCTGCAGGTCGCGTCGAGGACGGAGAACGTGGGGAAGTTGATCGTGGTCATCCTGCCCGACACGGGCGAGCGTTACCTTTCGACCTGGTTGTTCACCGAGCCATACGACAGCCTGAGGGTTTAGGAAGCGCCGTCGGAGGCGAGAGCGCGCCTGACCATCTCCCTGGTCTCCGCGGCTCGCTCTTCGACAGGTATCCGGTGACTCGAAAGTCCGCCGATCTCGCTCACTCGTTCGACCAGCCCCATCACGGCGTACGCGGCCAGGTCGGAGTTGACCTTGCGGATGTGACCGTCGTTAATCCCGCGCTCCACCGCTAAACGCGCGCCGGCGTGCACGGTTTGGTAGATCTGCCTGAACTTCTCCTGGATCGAACTGTCGGTCGACCCGATCTCGAGAAAGTACATGAGGTAGATGGGGCCGTGTTTTTCCAGCAGGAGAAGAGCCGGCTCCACGCAGTCCAGCAGGGCCTGCAATCCGTCGGGCGCGTCGCGCAGGACGGCTCCGAATGTGCCGGTTATCTCGCCCGAGATGTCGTCCAGGATGGACAGCATGATCGCGCGCTTGTTGCTGAAGTACCAGTAGATCGTTCCCTTGGCGATACCGGCCGCCTGGGCCAGGTCCGCGATCGTCGTCGCGTAGTAGCCCTTCTCGGCGAAGACCCGGGCGGCGATGCTCATGATGTGCTTGCGGCGGTCCAGCGCCCTGCGGCTTCCCCCCGCGGTCCCGTCGACTCCGGAGAAGTCCTCGGGAGGAAAACCCTCCGGCCAGGAGAACTGGCCTTGCTCGAGCAGGTCCTTGATCTCGTTGAGAGAAAGCCCCTTCTCGCGCTGCAGGATCTTGATGGAGTTGACCATGTCGATGTAGCCGGGGTCGTAGTAAGCCATGTTCGGCGCGGTCTTGAGCGGCGGAGGAAGTAGGCCCTCGCGCACGTAATAGTTGATGGCAGAGGTCGATATCCCGGTGCGCCGAGATAACTCGCCGATCCTGAGCAGCTTCTGGGTACCTGTATTAACCATGGTCCTCCCCCATGTTCGAAGTATAAAGTGGGGGTGGCCCGGCGGTCAAACGCGAAGGCCGGCCGGCTCACGGTGCTTAATAAATAGATGTATGCAACAATGAGGTCCGCGACCAGCTGACGCAGGTCAATCCGGCCCGGGAGAAATCTTTGAAGTTCGTAAAGAGCCTGAAAGGCAGGCTTGCCATAATGGTGGCGATCGCCATCGTTGTCACCGGCACCGTCGTGCTGTTGTTCACCTACTTCATCGCGCGCGCCGAGCTCAGGGAGCAGGTGTTCAAGTCGATGGAGGGAGTGGTGTCGAGGACGAGCGGCGAGGTCGAGCTCGCCCTGCGCGACTCGAGCCCGGGGCTCGATAGCCTGGCCGCCGACCCCCAGTTGGTGGCTGACATCCAGGCATATGCCGCGGACAACCCGGACAACCAGGCAATCGAGGCCGACCTGGCCCGCCTGGTGTCCACCGGCACGGCCGGCTCGACCTCGGTCACCGGGATGCTGGTCACCACTATGGGCGGCACGGTCATAGCCTCAGTCAAAGGTCCGGCGGCCGGCGGCGCGTTGAAGAACGCGGACCCGCAACTCCTCAGCGAGCTGAAGCCCGGTCATCCTGTTGTGACGTTCGACGTCGGTGCCCGGGGGCTCACCATCATCAAGGTCTTCCCGATGAGCAAACCCGGCTCGAACCAGGTGACAGGTGCGGTTGTGTCGAACACGCGGTCACCCGAGCTCGAGAGCGAGCTCAGTGACACCTCCGGTCTCGGTCTGGGCGGACGCATCCTGCTGTCCGACCTGGTGGCGGGCAAGATCAGCGTGGCATACTTCCGCAACAACGGTGGTGGGGTCGGATCGACCACGGTCGGCAGGCTGATCCGTCTACCGATGAACTCCGATGCGGCTCCGGCAAAAGCGGCGCGCGGGGAGAAGGGGGAGGGCGAGTCGCAGGGGCTCTTCGGGCACGAGGTGGTCTCCTCCTGGGACTCCATCCCCGAGGCCGGTTGGGGGGTCACGGCCACTACCGACAGCGGCGACGCTTTTGCCGCGATAGACAGGCTCCGTAACGTGAGCATACTGGTCATTCTGGTACTGCTGGTCGGTGGCCTGGCGCTGGCCTACATGATCGCGCGGACCGTTGCCCGCCCGTTGAAGGACCTGCAGGACGGCGTGAAGGCGATCGCCGCGGGAGACCTCTCTACGCGGGTGACCATCAGCGACGGGGTGGAGGTGACCGAGCTCGCGAACGAGTTCAACAGCATGGCCGGCCGCCTCAAAGACCTTTACGACAACCTAGAGGGAAAGGTGCAGGAGCGCACCATCGAGCTGCAGGAGGCCAACGACAGGCTGAAGGAGCTCGACGACCTCAAGAGCGAGTTTGTCTCGATGGCCTCGCACGAGCTCCGCTCCCCGATGGCCTCGATGAAGATGGGCGTCTCGACCGTTCTGCGCGAGATGACTGGCCCGCTCAACGAGGACCAGAAACTCATGCTGGGGATCGCCGAGAGAAACATAGACCGGTTGACCACGCTGACGTCTGAGCTGCTCGACCTCACCAAGATAGAGGCCGGCCAGCTCGACATACTGCCCGCGGAAGTCGACCTGGGCACGCTGGCGGCGGAGGTAGTGGAGGCCGACCGGCCGCTGGCGGAGCACGAGGGCGTTGACCTGGTGCTGGCCGCGCCCGAAGAGCCGGTCATGGCGACCTGCGACCGCGACAGGATCTACCAGGTCATACAGAACATGGTCGGCAACGCTCTGAACTTCACGGAGGAAGGCAGTGTCACCGTGTCCGTGGCGAAAGAGACCGCCGAGAGGGCCCGCGTCTGCATCAAGGACACTGGCCTCGGCATACCCGAAGACGCCATTGAAACGATCTTCGACAAGTGGTCCAGGGCCCACGCGGAGACCAGGTCGGAGAAGCGCGGGACGGGTTTGGGTCTTGCAATCAGTAAGGGTATAGTAGAAGCGCACGGAGGCAGTGTCACGCTCCAGAGCAAAGCAGGGACGGGCACAACGGTCTGCTTCACCTTGCCGCTGCGAGGTCCTGATGAGTGATAAGAAAAAGATACTGATCGTCGACGACAACGACGATATAGTCACCACCTACCGGGTCGTTCTCGACAGGATGGGCTACGACGTCATAGTGGTGCGGGACGGGCTCGAGGTGCTCGATGTCATCACTGACATCAAGCCCGACCTGGTCCTGCTGGACGTCCTGCTGCCGGGCCTGTCCGGCAGCGAGGTGTGCCGGACCATCAAGGAGACCAGCCGCGACATACCGGTGGTGGCGATCACCGCAAGCCTCTCTGCGGATACCCGCAAGAGGATGGAGTCGGTGGGAGCCGACGGTTTCTTGCTCAAACCCATAGACGTCTCCGACCTGAACCGCGTCATCAAGCGGTTCATGTAGCCAGCGCAGCACGCGCCGATCTCATGACGCGCCTTTCCGCCATCAACGTCTGCTGGCATGCCGTACCGGCCCGATATATCATTCACCTGAGGACCGACACCCGAGGAGGCCCTCGAGGACCGGATGCTCTAAAGAGAGATGGAGAGGACTCATGACGAAAGCCAAAGACATAGAGACCCGCTGGTGGGGTTGGGGAGACATCAACAAGACCTACCCCGTCGAGGAGAGGCCGACCTACATCCCGTTCCTCGAGGACAAGCTCGGCATCAAGGTGGACAAGGTCCGCGTCCCTGATCCCGACCTGGAAGCCCTCGACCTGCGCGCCTCGAGGCTCAGCGCCGAGAAGCTCACGTCCTTCGAGTCCATCGTCGGCAAAGAGAACGTGCGGACGGACAAGAAGGACCGCGTCTACCACGCCCTGGGCAAGAGCTACCGCGACCTTCTCCGCGCGCGGCTGAACCAGGTGTCCAACCCGCCCGATGCCGTCGTCTACCCGCTTAACGAGAAAGAGGTCGGGATAATCCTCAAGCTCGCCGAGGATGAGGGCATCGCGGTCACGCCGTTCTGCGGCGGCTCGAGCGTCGTGGGGGGCATCGAGCCCTTCGACAATGGTTTCTCGGCCGCTATCAGCGTCGACCTGCGGCGCATGGACAAGGTCGTCAAGATCACCCCCGAGAGCCGCACCGCTACGTTCGAGGCGGGCATCTGGGGACCCGAACTGGAGGCTGAACTCAGCAAGCGAGGCCTCTACCTGGGCCACGCGCCGGAGTCGTTCCTCTTCAGCGGCCTCGGTGGCTGGATAGCCAGCCGCTCTGCCGGGAGGCAATCCACTGGCTATGGCAAGATCGAGGATATGGTCGAGTCCGTGCGCATGGTGACCCCGCGCGGGATAATCGAGACGCGTGACGTGCCTGCCTCGGCGACGGGCCCCGACATGGTGAGGATGATCTCCGGCTCGGAGGGGACGCTGGGTATCATCACCCAGGCCACGATGAAGGTCCGCCCGCTTCCGCAGGCGTACGACTACCGCGGCCTGCTGTTCAAGGAGTTCGAGGGTGGCGTGCAGTCGGTGCGCGAGATGCTGCAGCACGGTATCATCCCGGAGACCATACGCATCAGCGACGCCGAGGAGAGCGCGTTCGCGATGCGCGTGCGTAAGGCTTCGAGCAGCGCCGTCAAGGAGCAGGCCATGCAGACCGCTCTGAAGGGGCTTGCCGCTCTTGGATACTCGTTCGAGACCGGAGCTTTCTCCATCCTCGGCTGCGAGGGCAGAAAGGTCGAGGTCGCCGGACGCATGAAGCGCATCCAGTCGATCTGCAGGAAGAACGGCGCCGTTCCCCTGGGCAAGGGCGCGGGCAACGAGTGGTATCACGGCCGCTACGACCATCCATACCTCAGGGACATCATGTTCGGGTGGGGCGTCATGACCGACACCCTGGAGACCGCCACCACCTGGGACAACATCATGAACCTCTACCGGACGACCAAGGACGCCATCCGGCAGGCGCTCACCGACTTCGACTCGCCCTCGCTCGTCACCTGCCACCTCTCACACTCCTACGAAACTGGCTCGAGCCTCTACTTCATCTTCCTGGGCAAGATCGCGCAGGGGCGCGAGATCGAGCAGTGGGAGCACATCAAGAAGCTGGCCGGAGACTGCATCCTGGCCAACGGCGGGACCATAACGCACCACCACGGGGTGGGCTACGAGCACGCTCCCTGGTTCGTGCAGGAGTACGGCGAGTCGGGGATGCAGGCGCTGCGCGGGCTGAAGAAGTCGCTGGACCCGGCGGGGATCATGAACCCCGGCAAGCTCGGCCTCTAGGCCTGACGCGAAGCATGTCCTCAGGCGACATCATATTCCTGGCTGGCGAGCACGGCGCCCGCTTCCCGGACGGCAACTGCCTCTTCATCGATGACGAGGTGCCGACCGTAGTCGACCCGGCCACCAGGAAGCCCGACCTCGAGCGGATCGAGCGCGACAAAGGCGTGAGGCTGGTCATCAACACCCACTACCACGTGGACCACACCCGCTTCTCCAGCATCTTTACAGGCGCCGAGCTGGCGGCACATCCCCTCGACGCGCCGGCCATCGGCTCCCTGGAGGTGATGGCGCACATGGTGGGGATCGACGACAAGCCGTGGCTTCCGATATGGCGCAGCGTCATGACCGAGCAGTGGAACTACACGCCCCTGGAGGTGACTCGCCCGGTCGAGGACGGCGACGAGGTGAGCCTGGGGGTCAACACGGTGAGGTTCATGCACCTGCCGGGCCACACGCCGGGCAACATGTGCCTCCACTTCCTGGAGAAGAACGCCGTCTACCTTGCCGACATCGATCTGACGCCCTTCGGCCCCTGGTACGGCAACCGCTACTCCGACATCGACGCGTTTCTCGATTCGATCGAGCGCGTCAAGACGATAAGGGCGGATACCTGGTACACGGCGCACGGCGATGGCGTCATCGAGGGGGACATCACCGGCCGCCTCGACGCGTTCGCCGCCGTCATCGCCGACCGCGAGAGCCGCATCCTCTCCTCACTCTCGCGGCCGAGGACCCTTGCCGGGATCGTCGACGAGGCTATCGTCTACGGAAAGCGCTGGGACCCGCCCGAGATGTTCGACTACTTCGAGGGGACGATGGTGTCCAAGCACCTGGCCCGCCTGGAGTGCTCGGGCAAAGCGCTTTGTGTCCACGGTGTTTGGCGGCTCGCCTGACCCGGGAGCGTAGCGCCGGCGTGCCGCCGGCAATGGAAGGAATGCAACACCAAGGGTCTGACCCCTCATGTTGCATCCAGCTTCCGGTCAATCG
>PMJJ01000112.1 GCA_003157385.1 Actinomycetota bacterium
ATCGGCAGGCCCGGCAGCAGCGGCGCCACCGCGCCGGCCTCGAAGATTGTTATGACGTTGGGGCAGTGGAGCTTCTGGGCCAGCATCGTAGCAGCCATGGGAACGCCCGTCCCCACGAACACCGTCGAGTTGTCCTCGAGCATCCTCGATCCAACGCAGACCANNATCGCGTGCAGTTCGCGCATCTTGGCGATGCCGCCGATCTTCTCCAGGTACTCCCCGAAGTCCTTCACGCCGTAGACGTAGTCCTTGTAGAACCCATCGGTACCCTCCTGGGTCTTTACCGTGTCGAGGTACATCTTGAAGAAGTCCTCGTCGAACCAGTACTCGCCGGGCATGTTGCCGGGGTGGCTCCCGTAGGGGACCTCCACCACGGCGTCGACGCACCAGTAGGGTATGGTCGTCGCCTGCGGGTTGGCCCTGATCTCGTCGTGCGGGATCAGCCTCTCGCAGCTGATGATCAGCTTCTTGGAGGCCCTGGCCAGCTGCGGGTCTGACACCAGTATCCCCTCTGGGATGCGGCAGTTGCCGTAGGCGTCGGCCTCGTGCACGTGGATGATCCCGCAGTCGGGGTAGAGCGCCGGCAGGGCGGCGAACGTCTTGCCCGTGAACGGGCAGGTAATGGTCTTGGCCGCCGATCTCTGGAAGGTGTTGGTGCCCAGCAGGTTGCGCGATGGTATGAACGAGAGCCCTGCGGCGCCAGCGGCGAACCTCCAGGCGAGGGCGCTGTTGGACCAGTCCGTCTTGCGTATGGCCTTGGTCTGGAACGCCTTGCGCGCGCTGGCCGACAGGCCTCTGATCTCGTAACCGATTACGTAGGATATGTCGCAGCGGTCCATGCAGCCGGAGGAGGCCAGCAGGTCGCTGTCGTAGATGGACGTATGTCCTGCCATCCCCAGGTTGCGCTTCCCCTGCCGAACGATCTCGTAGAGTATCGCCGAGGGGATGCGCACGTGGCCGAACCCCCCGACGGCGAGATAATCTCCGTCGTGGACGTACGTGGTCACCGCCTGCTCGACGGTGGTGACCTTGTTGATCATGGCGCGGTTCTTGTTCTTGAAGAACGCCCGTGCGTGGTCCGGGTCGGGATCGACGAACAGCTCTTCCTGGCCTTCTGTAAGGCCCATCAGTTCATCGTACAAGGTATCTTACCCTCCTTATCGTGTGTCGCGCACCGGACGAGAATCTTACAAGGGCCAATGCTCTCCTGCTTCGGCACACCGCAGGTGCATCGCTTCGCGACGGCACCACCGGTGTAAGACTTCACGGGCCAATGCCCGGTGTTGTCAGGCTGAAGCCTGCCTAATCAGGGCTTCTTGAGCCCCAGCATCTCGCGGGTCTCGTCGGGCGTCGCGATGGTGCGGTCCGCCATCTTGGCGATCTCGACCGCCTTGGCCACCTGGTCGAAGGAGCCCTCGGAGAGCTTGCCCTTGCTTATCCAGATGTTGTCCTCCAGGCCGACGCGGATGTGTCCGCCGTTGACCGCCGCGTGGTAGGCGCTGGCGAAGCAGGCGGGGCCGACCCCGCAGGAGCTGAAGGTGGCATCCTTCGGTATCGTCTCCAGGAACAGCCCGTAGTTGCGGGTCGAGAAGGGCATGCCGCCCAGCACCCCGAAGACGAACTGGAAGTGCAGCGGCTCCTGGAACACGCCCTGGTCCTTGATGAACAGCACGTTGTAGAGGCCGCCCATGTCGTAGACCTCGAACTCCGGCCTGGTGCCCGCGTCCCTCATGACGCCGTTGTACCAGACCAGCTGCTCGAACGTGTTCTCGAAGACCATCTCGAACAGTATCTTATGCTCTTTCCAGTCGCCGACCGCGAAGTTCATGCTGTTGGTGTTGAGCGAGGCCATCTCGGGTTTGAATATCTCGATGACCTTGATCCTCTCCTCCTTGGTGGCGATGGGTGAGATCGCCGTCGAAAGGTTGATGATCAGCGGGGTCTCCGCGCGGATGCCCTCGACGATCTTCCCGAGAATATCGAGGTCGGGGGTCGGGAACCCGGTCTCCGGGTCGCGAGCATGGATATGGACGATGGAGGCACCGTTCTCGTAGCACTTGATCGCCTCGGCCACGAACTCGTCCCTGGTGTACGGGACATTGGGGTTTTGCTCTTTCCGCGTCGCAGCACCGGCAAGAGCCGCTGAAATGATGCACTTCTCGGATGACGCTGCCATCAAAAACCACCTCCACTGCCCGGTTCCCTATGTGCAAAACATTCGTATATATATCATAAAAGCAGGCAAATGAATACTTGGGTCGGCAGGCACGTTCAGACTGCCGAGCGCGTGTTAAAATCATTCTTTCTGTGCGGCCGGAGGTTTATACTCGGGGATAGTGGAATTCGACCTCTCACCAGAGCAGAGGACTTGCGGTAGAGCCCATCCGGGAGGCATCTCGTCGCCCGCCGGAACAATCAGTGTCCAAGAGCGGGGCGACTGTCCCGACTCGTGGATTGAGGATGAAGAAGAGGGGCAAGAGCATTGCCTGAAGAGCTATTGATCTCTGAGAACGCGTTCCTGGTGCTGGAGCGCAGGTACCTCGCGCGCGATGCCGAGGGCAGGCTCACCGAGACGCCGGCTGAGATGTTCGAGCGGGTCGCCGCCGCGGTGGCGCTCGCCGATGAGCCCTTCCGCGGGGCGGAGGGTGTGGACAGGTCGCGCGAGGCGTTTCTTCAGATGATGACATCGCTCGAGTTCCTGCCAAACTCCCCGACGCTGATGAACGCCGGCCGCAAGCTCGGCCAGCTCGCCGCCTGCTTCGTGCTGCCGGTCGCCGACAGCATGGAGGCCATATTCGAGTCGGTTAAAAACATGGCCCTGATACATAAGTCCGGAGGCGGCACCGGCTTCAGCTTCTCCAGGCTGCGACCGCGCAACGACGTGGTCCAGTCCACCAAGGGCATCGCCTCAGGACCGGTGTCGTTCATGAGCGTGTTCGACGCCGCCACCGAGACCGTGAAGCAGGGCGGCACCAGGCGCGGGGCAAACATGGGCGTGCTTCGCGTCGACCATCCCGACATACTCGACTTCGTGCACGCCAAAGGTGACTTCTGTCGGCTGAACAACTTCAACATCTCGGTGGCGCTGACCGCGGACTTCATGGAGGCGCTGGAGGAAGGCGACAGCTACGAACTCGTCAACCCCAGCACCGGCCAGGTCGCGGGCAGGCTGGCGGCGCGCGATGTTTTCGACGAGATAGCGAGCGAGGCCTGGGCGACCGGCGAGCCAGGCGTCATATTCCTCGACCGCATCAACGCCCACAATCCCACTCCCGCCGCGGGCGAGATCGAGAGCACCAATCCTTGCGGCGAGCAGCCGCTCCTCCCTTACGAGTCGTGCAACCTGGGCAGCATCAACCTCGGCAGGCTGGTCCGCACCGAGAACGGCGCGCCGAAGCTGGACCGGGGCAGGCTGGAGTACCTGGTACGCGAGGCGGTCCACTTCCTGGACAACGTCATCGACGTGAGCGTGTATCCTCTCGAAGAGATCAAGGAGATGACGCTGGCCAACCGCAAGATCGGGCTCGGCGTGATGGGCTTCGCCGACATGCTCATCAAGCTGGGGGTGCCGTACGACTCTGACGAGGCGGTCTCGCTCGCGCGAGAGGTGATGTCTCAGGTGTCCGAGGTGGCGAGGGACGCTTCAGAGGCGCTGGCGGCCGAGAGGAGCCCGTTTCCAAACTTCGGCGCCAGCGAGTACGCCCGGCTGGGTTCGAAGCCGCTGCGCAACGCCACCACCACCACCATCGCTCCCACCGGCTCGATCAGCATAATCGCTGGCTGCTCCAGCGGGATAGAGCCGCTGTTCGCGGTCGCTTACCAGCGCCGGGTGCTGGACGGGGAGAGGCTGCTCGAGGTACACCCCGACTTCCTGGAGTCGGCCGCAGCGTACGGGCTCACCGACAACGGGCTTGCCGGGCGCGTCGCCGAGGCCGGCTGCGTCCGCTGCCTCGAGGGAGTGCCCGAGCCGCTGGGACGAGTGTTCGTGAGCGCCCACGAGGTCGCGCCGGAGTGGCACGTGAAGATGCAGGCGGCGTTCCAGCAGTTCACCGACAACGCCGTCAGCAAGACGGTCAACCTGCCCGGTGACGCCGAGGTCAGAGATGTCGAAGCGCTATACCTGCAGGCGTACGAGATGGGCTGCAAGGGCGTGACGATCTACAGGTACGGGAGCAGGCCGATCCAGGTGCTCTATCGCGGGCACGCCGAGGAGGGCGCCGCGGAGGGCCTGCGTCCTCGCGACCGTCAGAAGGTGACGACCGGCACCACCGAGAAAGTGCGGATCGGCTGCGGCAATCTCTACATAACGGTCAACTCCGACGACCAGGGCATCTGCGAGGTGTTCACCGCGCTCGGCCGCGCCGGCGGCTGCCCGTCTCAGTCTGAGGCCACCAGCAGGCTGATCTCGCTGGGCCTGCGGGCGGGCATCGACATAGCCGAGATCACCGAACAGCTGAAGGGCATCCGCTGCATGTCCTCAATACGCAGCAAGCAGGCGGAGGTCCTCTCCTGCCCGGACGCCATCGGAAAGGCGATCGAGAAGTATCTGGAGGTAAGCGTCGAAGAAGGCGGCTGGGCCGACGAAACCGATGTGGGCTCCTCCGAGAGGTGCCCCGAGTGCGGCGCGCCGATGGAGCTCGAGGGAGGCTGTACCGTGTGCAGGTCGTGCGGCTTTTCCAGGTGCGGCCCCTCCTAGGCCGGCAGGGCCGGCGGTGCGTGCCTCCATCCCGGAAGGCGGAATGATGGACGAACAGGACAAACGCATATTCGAGGAGATGCTCGAGACAATGCCCGGCGACCTCAAGGCCGCGTTCGATGCGGCCGTCGAGTCGAGCGGCATGTCCAAGGAGCAGTTCGTCGAGGGCCTCTGGAAAGAGGTCGCGGCCGATGAGGCCGGCCTGGCGGCCGACGAGGACGACCTGATGCGCTCCATGTTCATCGGAGACTGCCCCGAGTGCGGCAGCACACACACGGTCTCGGGAGACGAGCTAGAGGAGATCGACGACCCGACCATCGCGTTCTGCGAGACCTGCGGCCTCATCTGGTGCCTGGAGTGCGGGATGATGCTGGCGGCCGGCGAGGAGTGCGGCCACTGGGAGATCTGCGAGGCGTGCACCGAGGAGAAGGACGAGTACGGCGACTGCGGCATCCTGCCCGCCGACTGCCCGTTCGTCCTCGACTGGCAGGCCAAGGCGGCGGCCGACATGCTGACCAGCAGGTGCGCCTGGTGCGGCGGCGAGATCCCCGAGGGCGGGGAAGTGTTCGGCACAGGCGCCCGGATCAGGGAGGGCATCGACTTCGTCCAGGGCGGCTGCGAGGACGGCTTCCTCATGGAGGTCACCATCGCCGGCCGCAGGGTGCCCACCGTCGTCACCGGAAAAGATTCCGACGCGCGAAAGCAGGGCAACGATCTCATGTTCATGACCTGCAGCCTCAAGTGCGCTGAAGAGCTCAAGATCGAGCTCGAGCGCGAGCGCGACATCATCGAGAAGATCCAGCTGAATTAGGGTGGGGCGCCGGACTGGGTACCCTCTCCCTCGGTTCTTCGCCGACTCAAGGCCCTCCGGAGAGAGCACCCCGTCCGGCTTGAGGACTAGTAATCCAGTCTTAACCTTCTTTTAGTAACAGGCCCTTTTTCAGTCCTGGCATGGCCAGCACAACCAGTACCGTTATCTGCATTCCGTTGGAGACCTAGGTCGGCTGAGATTTCAGGCGGAGTGTGGTGTGCCTGCCAGCCTGGCGCCGATCTCGCGGCCGAAGTCGCGGGCGCGCTCTATCTCGGAGTCGGGGAGGGCGCCCTTCTCCAGTTTCGGAGGCGGCTTGTAACCTTCCAGCCCGATCTTCAACGGTCCAGAGAGCGGCTTCAGGCCGTCTTGCTCGAGGATGTCGTGGATGAGTTCGGAGGCCTGGGTGTTGGGCTTCTCGTCGAAGAGCGTCCCGCCGGTGCTGAAGGCGGCGAAAGGTATTCCCGGCAGCGCCTTGGCGTACTTCTTTGCGCAACGCTTGATCTTGGGACGCGCGCCGGGCCAGCGGGTGGCGGCGCCGATAACAACGAAATCGAGCGCGGGATCCGGCGAGGGCGCCTGGTCAACCGGCACGACGTCGACCTCATGGCCCGACTCGGCAAGTCCCGCGCCGATGGTCTCGGCGATCTTCTGGCAGCTTCCCCACCAGCTCTGATAGACGATCAAGCCCTTCATCGCGCCTCCTCGGGTTCCGCTGGATCGACTCCCCGCACGCCGTGCGGGTCCGGTCGTCCGTTCCATTGTATATCCGATGCCGCAGGTTCAGGCGAAACCGAAAGCGCTCCTCACACGTATAAAAGTAAGGGGAGTTTCGCTTGAAGCCCCGGCATCGGGCGCTGTGATATTCTGTGAAAGGCAGGTCCAACGTAGCAAGGACTCTCGATGATCAGCCCTGAAGACAATATTCCCGTCGCCGACCCCAGCAGCTGCCGGATTCGTCGCCCGCCTCTGCGCAGGTTCAGGCGTTTCATGTACAGGAACCTGGGGCCGCCCAGGATGCCCATGTCGTTCTCGCTGGGATGCTGGATCGTCAGCCATGTTCCGGAGCGCGTACCTTTCACCAAGTACGCCGCGCCGGACTCCTACACTTACTACCTGCCGCCGTTCGGCACCGCCGCCTACAAACGGATTCTGCGCGGCGGCATCCTCCGCGACCTCAAGCGGGGAGGGGGACCCACCGCGGTGACCTTCGCCGTGACCGCCCGCTGCCCGTGCTCCTGCTACCACTGCTCGGCCGACAGGCGCCCCCGCGACGGTGAGCTCACCACCAAGGAAGTCAAAGACGTGGTCGAGCAGTGCGTTGACCTTATGGTGGGCAGCATCGTGCTCACGGGCGGTGAGCCCATGGTGCGCGACGACCTGCCCGAGCTCGTCAGTCACATCGCGGCCTGCGAGGCCACTCCGCAGGTGTTCACCAGCGGCTACTACCTCAACCGTGAGACTGCCAGGGAGCTCAAGGACGCGGGGCTCGAGGTCGCCTTCATCAGCCTGGACAGCCCTTACTCGGACGTACACGACGAGGGCAGGGGAGTCCCGGGTCTGTTCGAGCGTGCCTGCGAGGGGCTGCGCGTCGCGGGCGAGGAGGGGATCTCGACCGGGATCAGCACGTTCGCGACTCACGAGGCGGTGAAGGACAGGTACGTCGAGCGCTTCTTCGACCTCGGCAAGAGGATCGGCGCTCGGGAGATAACCGTCTTCGACGTCACGCCCACCGGCAAGATGATCGACCGCGACGACCTGCTCCTGACCCCGGAGGAGCACCGCGCGCTATCCGAGCTGCAGGAAGGGCAGTATGTGCGCAGGGACGGGCCCAAGATCGTCACCATGTCCTATGTGAATGAGACGGACATCATCGGTTGCTTCGGCGCGAAGTACCAGATACATATAACCCACGACGGCTACGTCACGCCCTGCGACTTCACCCCGCTGCATTTCGGCAACCTGCGACAGGAGCCCCTGAAAGTGATCTGGGAGAGGATGAGGTCGCACCCCGAGTACAGCAAGAAGACGGTCTCGTGCCGCATGCAGGACCCCGAGTTCAGGCGCAGGTACATCAAGCGCATCCCGCCCGACGCCGTGCTGCCTTACCCCATCGACCGCCTCACCTAGAGGAGGCTGACGGGGTCGACGTCCATCGCTATCTTGACCTCTTTGCCAGCCGGTGAGGTGCGCGCGTAGTCGTAGAAACGGCCGATGGAGCCGATGAGCCTGTCAGAGATCAACTCCAGGGCGGCGGACTTGACCAGGATGTGCCAGCGGTAGACGCCGCGCAGCCGCGAGAGCGGGGCGGGCGCCGGGCCCAGGACGATCGCGCCGGTGCCGTCCAGGTCGGTGTCCAGGATCTTGCGCAGGCGCTCGGCCGATCGCGACGCCGAGATCATCTCGGGAGAGGTGACGGTGATGTTGACCAGGTCGACGAACGGCGGGTAGAAAGCGTTTGACCTCGAACGTATCTCGGCCTCGACGAAGGGCTCGATGCCTTCGGTAATCGACCTGATGGCGGGATGCTCGGGGTTGAACGTCTGGATGACCACGTGGCCGGGGCGCAACCCGCGCCCGGCACGCCCGCTCACCTGGGTGAGCAGTTGATAGGTGCGCTCGCTGGCCCGGAAGTCGGGCAGCGCCAGCGCGGTGTCGGCGTTGATGACGCCGACCAGGGTGACGCCGGGGATGTCCAGCCCCTTGGCGATCATCTGGGTGCCNNACTGTTTCATGGGACCCGCGCCGCAGACCGGGCAGACCTCCGGCACGGCCCATCGCTTGCCGCAGTGGTGGCATAGCATCATGTGCCCGCGGCTGTGGTAGCAGAGGCTCACCTCGCACTCGTCGCAGCCCATGATCTCGCCGCACGACCTGCACTGCATGTAGTTGGCAAACCCGCGCCTGTTGAGGAACAGTATCGCCTGGTCGCCTGCCGAGACCGTGCGCGAGAGCGCGCCGAGCATGGGGCGCGATAGCAGCGGCACCTCGCCCGCGCCTCCAACCTCGCGCATGTCGACCAGCTCGACGTCGGGCATCGGCCTGTTGTCTATGCGTCCTGGAAGCTCAAGCCTCTCATAGGCCCCGGCCCGCGCGCGTTCGATCGACTCGAAGGACGGGGTCGCGCTCCCCAGCACCAGCACCGCTCCGGCCATCTTGGCGCGCACGGCAGCCACGTCGCGGGCGTGGTAGCGCGGGGACGTGTCGCTCTTATACGAGGGCTCGTGCTCCTCGTCTATCGCGATGATGCCAAGATTGCTGACGGGAGCGAACAGCGCCGAGCGGGCTCCCACCACAACGCGGTAGCGACCCTCGCGCACGCCGCGCCACTGGTCGAAGCGCTCGCCCGGCCCCAGCCGGCTGTGAAGGACCGCGACCTGGCCGGGGAAGCGGGACTCGAAGCGCTCAACCGTCTGTGGGGTGAGCGAGATCTCGGGCACCAGCACGATCGCGCCCCTGCCCCTGGAAAGGGCCGTCTCGATGGCCCGGATATATACTTCGGTCTTCCCCGAGCCCGTGACGCCGTCCAGCAGGAAGACGCGGTGGCCGCCGGACTTGATGGCCCCGGATATGCTGTCGATGGCGTGCTGCTGGGCCGGGTTGGGATGGTGGCGCGTGGCGTCCTCGTGTGAGCCCACCCAGGGGCTGCGCAGGACCTCCTCGCCGGCGACCTCGACCATCTCTTTCCCGGCAAGCGACTTGAGGCTGGCGCCGCTCGCGCCGCTGTGGGCCAGCAGGTCGCTCTGGAACTCGATGCCGCCGCGCGTCAGCAGCTCGTCCAGGATGTCGCGCTGCCGGGCGGGAAGTTTGTCGAGGGCGCCATCGGCGCGCCCCGCCTCCGTCGCGCGCACTACCAGCCTCGACTTGGCGCTGGCGGCCGGCCTGGTCAGGCCGAACTTCCGCTCTACCGAGCCGTCCGACTCCAGCTGTCCGACCTCGGCGGCCGCGTCGCCCGCGCCGAACTTCTTTTTCAGGGCGTCGAGGCTCATCTCACCGCCAGCCTCACCGAGCGCCGCCAGTATGGCTTCCCCGAGCGCGCTTCCGGCGCAGAGGGTGTTGCCCGAGCCGGTGAGGTATACGAACTGCTTGACCTTGCGCCCGCGGCCCGGTGGCATCACCAGCTTGAAGGCTTGCGAGAGCGGGCAGAGGTAGTGGCCGGCGATCCACCTGCAGAGACGCTGGCTGTCGAAGTCGAAGAGCGGGGGCTCGTCGAGCACGCGAGCGATGCTCTTGATCCCGTCGTACTCGCTGGTCGACGGAAGGCCGACAACGTAGCCGAGAGCGAGCCTGCCGCTGAACGGGACGAGAACCATGGAGCCTATACCGACGTCCTCGCCGGCGTCCTCAGGGACGCTGTACGTGAACGGCCGGTCGAGGTCCCTGACCGCGGAATCGATTATCACTTCGACGTAGCGCTGCCTTGCCGGCGAGACGATCACCTCCTCGCTGATTATATATCCGGGCTCTGACAGCGCAGGGCAAAAAATGAGCCGGTGGTGCGTTCCGGCACCCGCGCTCCGGAAGGGAGGGGCGCCAGCGTCCCCCTTGTATAATGACTGCATGGAAGAGGTTTCACTCGAAGAGCTGCTCGATTCTGTCAGGGCCTATCCGGGGTTCGAGCGCAAGAAGGCGATAGGCCACTGGGCCCGGCGCTTCGTGCCGCGCGGCCGAATGGGCGCGCGGGTATACGGCCCGGGGGACGACGCCGGCGCGGTCGAGTTGCCCGGCGGCGGCTACCTGCTGCTGGCCGGCGAGGGGCTATGGGCGCCCCTCCTCGATGACCCGGAGTTCGCCGGCTTCTGCTCCGTCACCGTCAACGTGAACGACATCTACGCGATGGGCGGCCTGCCGCTCGGCCTGGTGTCGATAATCTTCTCGGGCGGACTCTCCGAGGAGCAGCGCGAAGGGTTCCTCGACGGCCTCGAGCAGGCGCTCGAGCACTACGGGGTCCCGCTGCTGGGCGGGCACACCAGCCCGGAGGGGGAGACCGGCGCGGTCGCGGTATGCGTGGCGGGCACGGCGGACAGGCTGCTGCGAGGTGACGGCGCCCGGCCGGGGCATGATATCGTCGCGGCGCTCGACCTGGAGGGAAGAGCTCACCCCGACTTACACGCCTGGGATACTGTCTCCAACGCTGAGCACGCACGCACTATGACCCGCCTGAAGGCGCTGACCGAGATCGCCGCGGGTGGGCTCGCTTCCGCCTGCCGGGACATATCCAACCCCGGGATCCTGGGGACTCTGGCGATGCTGCTGGAGGCGTCCGGCTCCGGCGCGCTGGTGGACCTCGACATGCTGCCGGTCCCGCCCTCGGTCGAAATCGACTGGTGGCTCAAGGCCTACCCGTCCTTCGGTTTCCTCTTCACGGTGGCGCCGGAGAAATTAGGGGAGCTGGCCGCCATCCTCGACGAGCACGGCGTCGAGCACGTGACGCTGGGCCAGGTCAGGGAAGGCTCGGCGATCGAAGTCCAGTGGAAGGGTCAGACGGCCACGTTCGTCGACTGGCGCGAGGCGCCGGTGACGGGGCTGTTCACCCCGAGAGCTATGGAGAAGTAGAAGAAGGAACGTTTACCAGTTGGGCGGTATTTGTCCCCGGTTGGCGACAGCCCAGAAGATCACGATCACCGGCGTCATGAACGCGGCGAAAACAACCAGCGACATCAGCAGCCTGTAGAGGAAGAGCCACTGCAGCTGCCTCCAGTTGAGGTTGCCGGGGTGGTGGTTGGTCTTGAGCAGCTTCTTGGCGGTCCTGTCCTCGAACTTCTTCAGATTCTTCTGGTCCCTGGCTTCGAGCACCGTGAGGGTGTAGACCGCGTTGAACAGGAACACCGCGGCGAACACGCCGAAGAGCGCCACCAGCGGGATGTCGATGATGTAAAAGGACTTGAGGTTCCAGGTCCACCAGTGGTTTGTGATGGCGATGGGCTCTATCAGCAGGTAGAAGCCCACGGCGATCGCTCCGGCCAGCGCCGACCTCGCCCAGACGCCCGCCTTGGGGATCATCACCGTCGAGAGCATCTGCGTCATCGCCGCGACCATGTAGAACAGCAGGCCCGCCGCCAGCGGCACCAACCCCAGCCAGATGATATAGCCGCCCAGGGGATAGTGCTTGTAGTAGTTGTTCTGCTGGTACCAGTAGAAGTTCATCACACCACCCAGGACCGCGACGGTCTGGATAGCGAGCGAGTAGAGCAGAGCTCCGGTGAAGAACGCCCTGTTGCGGCTCTTTCCCATCGCCCGGGACGAGCCGTGGTAGAAGAACAGGAAGAAGATGAGTATCGCTGCCTCGAAGACGATGACGTTCGCTTTCACTTCGTCTTCCCTTCGAGGCGGACACGGCGGACGCCCAGGTAGATAACGATCATCAGGGCGATGCCCAGCACCAGCACGTAGATGTCCAGCCCTCTGGCTCCAGCGCCGTTGGCGAGGTTGCCGAGGTTACCCGCCCCGCTCGTCGTGGTGGGAAGAGGCTTGGCCGCGGGCTTGCCCGGTGACGTCACCGAGCCCGGTGACGTCGAAGGCGCGCTGATGTTGATGGGGGTCGGCGTGCTCGACTGCGCCTGGGCCAGGAGGTCACCCGGTCGCGTATCGATGAGGCGGGCCGGACCTGCGTCGCTCATCAACTTGTCGGTGGGCGCCATCGGAGTCTGAGTCCCGCTGGGGAGTTGAGTCCCGCTCGGCACCTCTGTCCCGCTCGGAACCTGGGTCCCCGTGGGTGTCGACGTCTTAGGCTGCGGCTTGGAGGTGACATTGCTGGGGTTCCGGGCCAGGTTCGTGGACATGAATCCCATCACGATCAAGCCCACCACCAGGAGTACCATGACGATCGCGCAGGTCAGAAAACCTCTACGCGCCGTCTTGCGGTTCGGCTCCTCCTCCAGGAGGTTCACGAAGTGCTTATACTGCTCTAGTTCGATACGTTTGTTCGCCATCAAGCCGCCTGTCTCTGTCTCGGGAAAATCTCCTGTATTCTAGCACTGTGACGGACGTTTTGCGCCACCAGGCGCGAAACGGGATGAACAAAGACGACTCGACGCTCATGCAAAGGGGAGGATCCAACAGAGGTCTACGGCGATCGAAGTTGTCCCGCGTTGGTTGCAAGAAAACCGACTATTGACCCGGCGCCCCCCGCCTTGTTACTATCTTGAACCAATAAAACTGGCACAGTTTTACGAGTTTCCTAGGAGCGGTACTTGGGAGAGCCACTGAAGGAGAAGATCCTTGCCTCCGCGCGCGGCCTGTTCCTGGCCCGAGGCTACCGCGCGACCACTATGGACGAGATCGCCCGCCAGGCCGGCATGAGCAAGCGCACCCTCTACGAGACCTTCCCATCCAAGCACGCGGTCGCGACCGAGGTGGTGGAGAGCGAGCTCAAGGTCTTTTCCTCCAGGATGCGCCTCATCATCAAGTCCACCAAGGAGCCGCTGGACAAGCTCCTGAACCTCTCGAGGTTCTTCACCCAACTTCCATATCCCGGCATCACCCCGGTGGCGCTGATCGACCTCCAGCGAGAGCTTCCCGAGCTGTGGGAGCGCGTGGAGCAGGTTGAGGAGAAGGTGCTCTCCGAGATGAGCCAGGTGATAGACGAGGGCAAGCAGATGGGCGTCTTCCGCTCGGAGGCGGATACGGCGGTTACGATCGCCGCCCTGACCGGCGCGCTCGAGAGCACCATGTCCGCCGACTTCCTGCTCAATACGAGCCTGTCGCTGGAGGACGTCTACGCGAGCATCTTCGAGTTGATAACGCGGGGCATATGCCGGGACAACGGCGCGAAAGCCGCGCCGGCGGAGGCGAAGGCCGGGAAGGGGTCTCATGGCGGCGCACGTTAGGGTCTTTCTCTGCAAGCCGGGACTGGACGGCCACGACCGTGGGGTGCTCATAGTCGGGCAGGCGCTGCGCGACGCCGGCATGGAGGTCATCTACTCGGGCCTGAAGCAGACGCCGGACAACCTGGTCGAGGCGGCGATACAGGAGGACGTCGACGTGCTCGGCCTGTCCATCCTCTCGGGCGCGCACATGGCGCTGATCCCCCGCATCACCAGCCTGCTGCGGGAGCGCGAGGCTGAGGACATGGTCGTGATCGCCGGTGGCGTCATCCCGGCCGTGGACGCCGAGGTGCTCATCCGGGACCACGGGGTCGCGCGGGTGTTCGGCCCCGGCACCGACACGCACGACATTGTCGACTACATCCACGAGAGGCTCGGGATTTGAGCGAAGCGAGTGAGCTCTATCAGAGATTGCTGGCTGGCGACCGCAGGGCCGCCGCCCGGCTGATAAGCATGGTCGAGGACGGCGAGGAAGGCGCCCGCGAGGCGCTGGAGGAGCTGCACAAGCACTCGGGACGGGCCCACATAGTCGGGCTCACCGGCTCCGGCGGCTCGGGCAAGAGCACGCTGGCCTGCAGGCTGGCCCAGGAGTACAGGGCGCGCGGCAAGACAGTCGGGATAGTGTGCGTCGACCCCACCAGCCCGTTCACCGGCGGCGCGCTGCTCGGCGACCGCGTCCGCATGCAGGAGCTCTCCGGCGACCCGGAGGTCTTCATCAGGAGCATGGGGAGCAGGGGCGCGCTGGGCGGGCTGGCCGTGGCCATCAACGACGTGATCAACATACTCGACGCCTTCGGCAAGGACTACATCATCGTCGAGACCGTCGGCGCGGGTCAGGTCGAGATAGAGGTCGTCAAGTACGCGCACACCTGCATCGTGGTCACGATGCCGGGCGCGGGAGATGAGATACAAGCCATCAAGGCGGGGATACTGGAGATCGGCGACGTCTTCGTCGTCAACAAGGCGGATCGGGACGGCGCCATGCGGACGCTCGCCGACCTGGAGATGATGGTCGAGACCAAGCCGGGTGGAGTGGGGGCCTGGAAGCCGACGGTGGTCGCGACGGTCGCCCTCGAGGGCGATGGCGTCGAGGCGCTGGTCGCGGAGATCGCGAGGCACTACGACTTCCTCAAAGAGAGCGGCACTCTCACCAGGAAGATCGTGGGGCGGATGAAGGCCGAGGTGCTCGCCATCCTGAGCCTCCAGGTCTCCGAGGCGGCGGGCCGCGCGCTGGAAGACGGCGGCGTGGCGTCATCGCTGGTCGACCGGATGGTCGAGCGTGACATCGACCCCCACGGAGCGGCGGCCGAGCTGGCAAGAGAGTTGGACCTGTAACGCCGGCGTCTCGCCGGCTATGGACGGAAAGCAACACAAGGGTCTGACCCCTTTGTTGCAAGACGCAAGTTGAGGGGTCTGACCCCAAAACTTGCACTTGAGAGGCGGACGAAAGCGGCATCTGCGCCCGTCACTCCTTTTTGGTTTTGTGGCTGGAAGGAGGAGGATGAATGGCAGCGAGAAGCGGTCCCGACCCTCGACTTGCGCGCGCGCGGCTGCGCGAACTGATGGTGGACCCTGCGCGGTTTTCCGCGGAGCCGGACGCCATCGCATCGTATGCCGAGCCCGGCAGCAAGCCTGACAACCTTTACTGCGTGGTCTACCCGCGCGGTCAGACGGACATAGAGCAGGTACTGGCGGTGGCGCGGGCCAACGGCCTGGCGGTGTACACGCCCCAGGCGTGGGGCATCAACGCGAAGAGGCCGGGCTTCATCGTGGACTACAAGTTCATGGCGGACATCATTTCCGTCGATGCCAAGAACCTCTACCTCCTCCTCGAGCCGGGCGTGACCTGGGAGCAGGTGCTGCCGGAGCTCGCGTCCCGAAACGTCAGGGTCGCCCTGCCGGCGGCCGCGCGTTCGCCGTACGTGCTGGAGAGCGCTCTTGAGCGCGAGGTGGTCCTGCCGGCGGTGCGGTTCACCAACAAGCAGCTCTCGACTTTCCACGTGCTGCTCGCCGACGGTCGCGAGTATCGCTCGGGGTCGGACGCGCTCGACAACTCGGTGGCGCACTGGCGCGAGGACGGGGGACCCAACATCAGCCGCGTGTTCACCGGCTCTCGCAACTCGTTCGGACTGCCGCTGCGCGGATATATCTTCCTCTATCCCGAGCCCGAGGACCGCAAGGTCGTGGTACGCGCGCTGGGCAGCCGAAGGCAGGCTTGCGCGCTGGCGCAGAAGTGCGCGCGAGGCGAGGTAGGGACGGAGGTCATCGCGATGAGCAAGGCCAAGGCCAGGGAGGTGGCAGGCGACTTCGACGAGCTGGCCACCTGGTCGGTCGCCTTCGGCCTGGAGGGCTCGCCGAAGCTGGTGGCTTACCAGGAGAAGAGGATCAAGGAGCTGGCCGCCGAGCTCAAGCTCAAGCCGGTCGCCGCAAAGGCCGGGCTCAGCGAGGCCATGAGCCAGGCGCTGGGGCGCCCCTGGTACGCGCCCGACCTCTCGTTCGGTTTCTACACCACCTTCAGCCGGGTGGAGGAGCTCTCGGCGCTCACCGAGCTGGGGCTCAAGGGGATCGGCAAGCCGGCCCAGATGGTGATACCGGTCAAGCGCGGAGCGTCGGTGTTCGTCTCCTACGACGTGCTGGACGCCAGGGACGGTGCGGCCGCTGCCGTGAAGAAGCTCCTGCCGAAGCTGTCCGACGCGGGCGCTTTCTTCCCCAACCCCACGGGATCGCTCGCCACACACATATTCAAGAAACAGGCGGCGTACGCGAAGATGCTCGCCGAGCTCAAGAGGATTATTGACCCCGACGACGTGCTGAACTCCGGACAGGTAGTGGAGGTGTAAGGTGTCAGAGCTTACGAAGAACGAGTTCGATCCCCTGCTGCAGGTCTCCAAGGACGCCTACCGCTGCGGGAAGTGCATGCTGTGCAAGTACATCGATCACGAGGAGATGACGGACACCGACTTCATCGCGATATGCCCGTCGGGCGCGCGCTACCGCTACGAGGCCTACTACGCCTCGGGCAGGCAGGAGATCGCGCGCGGGCTCCTGGAGGGCAGACTCGAGTACAACGACAGGCTGCGCCACGTGCTGTTCACCTGCACCGAGTGCGGCGGTTGCCAGGTCATCTGCTCGGAGCAGGGCAACAAGAACCCGTTGAAGACGATAGTGGCGCTGCGCGAGCGGGCGTTCCGTGACGAGCTGGCCCCGCTGCCGGAGCACGAGGCCCTCATCAAGTCCATCGAGAACTACGACAACCCCTGGCAGCAGCCGCGAGCCAGGCGCGACGCCTGGTCCAAGAAGATGAAGCTTACCGACGCGCGAAAGCAGAAGGTCTCCACGCTCTACTACGTGGGGTGCACCATGGCCTACGACCCCAAGTTGCAGTCCATCGCGCGCATCACCGCGGAGATACTCCAGGAGGCCGGGGTCGACTTCGGCGTGCTCGGCAAGGACGAGCTCTGCTGCGGCAGCACGCTGCTGCGCATGGGAGACTACGACGCCTATGAGAAGCGGGCGCGCAAGAACGTCGAGATGCTCAACTCGCTGGGCGTCGAGCGGATCGTGACCTCGTGCTCGGGGTGCAACTCGGTGCTGCGTGAGGAGTACGAGGACTTCGGCGGACTGGAGCCCGAGGTGATCCACTCGCTGGAGCTGGTCGACGAGCTCATCGGCTCGGGCGACATCAAGCTGGAAAAGCCGGTGAAGATGAAGGTGACCTACCACGACCCCTGCCACCTGGGNNGAGATGCCGCGCAACAGGGCCAACGCTTTCTGCTGCGGGGCCGGGGCCGGGGTCAAGACCGCGTTCCCGGACTTCGCAAGGTGGGTCGCTACCGAGAGGGTCCGCGAGGCGGCGAGCACCGGGGCCGAGGCGCTGGTGACGGCGTGCCCGTTCTGCGAGCAGAACCTGGGGGACACCGCGGGCGACGACATGAAGCTACTGGACATACTTGAGCTCGTGCGAGAGTCGATGGGTTAAGGGGGGCGAGATGGCTGTAAAGCAGGTCGACAAGACATCCAAGGAGCTCTATACAGAGCTGCTGGGCAAGCTCAGAAAAATAGTGGGCGAAGAGTGGGCGACCGACGATCCCGTGATCCTCATCGGCTACTCGCGGGACCAGAGCCTGGAGACTGCGCACAACCCCAACATCGTGGTGCTGCCGGAATCCACCGAGCAGGTCGTGAAGGTGATCAAGGCCGCGCGTGAGTACGGTGCGCCCGTAGTGGCGTGGTCGACCGGCGGCAACACCGGCGGCGGCTGCATCCCGCAGAGAGGCGGCGTCACCTGCGACATGAGGCGCATGGACAGGATACTGGAGATAGACGAGGAGAACATGGCCGTGCGCATCCAGCCGGCCGCTACGTTCGGCAAGGTCTACGTCGAGGCCGAGAAGCTGGGGTTGCGCAACGTGGTCCCGAGCGCTCCGGCGTCGGTGTCGATGCTCGCCAACTACCTCGACAAGGGCGTTTTCCAGGTCTCCAACAAGTACGGCGTAGGGACCGACTCGATCTTGGGACTGGTGATGGTGCTGCCTGACGGCGAGATACTCCGCACCGGCTGCCTGCACCAGGACAACTACGGGCCGATCTGCGTCGAGGGTCCGGGTCCCGACATATCGGGTATCTTCCACTCCTCGATGGGGACGCTCGGCATCTGCACCGAGATGGTCGCGCAGCTCTACCCGCTGCCGGCCTTCGAGGACGTCCTGCCTGCGGAGTTCGGCGAGGACGATCTGGAGAACGTCAGTGATTTCCTGCGCGAGGTGGCGCGGGCCGACTGCAGCCTGGAGACGATCCTCTTCCAGGACGGCTACCTGGGGCTGGGGCTGACACCGAACCAGGACGGCGCCGAGACGCTGCGGGCGCAGCTTCCCAGGCAGAGCGCGCTGGTCTATTACGGCGGCGAGACCGCCGAGGAGCTCGAGATCAGGCGAGAGCAGCTCGACTGCATAGTCGAACGCACGGGCGCCGGGCTCTCCCCGGAGATGATGCTGGAGCTGTTGAAGGAGCTGGTGCCCTGGAAGCGCGTGTTCAAGATCATCCAGGTGACGCCGAGGGTCGAGAGGCTCTCGGGGTGCTTCGAGCTGTTCTGGTTCAACATCGCGATCGACCAGGCGCCGGACTTCGCCCGCGAGTTCATGAAGTTCGCGCGCAAGAACTTCGCGGACACCGACCCGGAGAGCTCGGACAGGCCGTACCCCTACGAGGAGACGACGTTCTACCTGCAGCCGCTGGAGTTCGGTCGCAGCGGGATGCTGGAGATGGACGCCTATCCCAACCAGGGAGAGCCCGAGGGCATCAAGCGCGGGCTGGCGATGGCGCGCGACGTGATACCGTTCATCTGTGAGAGCGGAGGGCACTTCGACAGGCCTTACGGCGGCGAGAAGTCGGGCTTCGGCTGGGTGCAGACCCCGTTGCTGGGGACGTACTTCGACCTGCTCAAGGACATCAAGGGCACGCTCGACCCTCTAAACATGATGAACCCGGGACGGCTGGGAATGACGGCCGACCAGGCCGGCGTATAGCACAAACGCATAAGAACGCATAAAGGGGACAGGCACCTTTATGCATCTTGAGGAGGCGACGATGGGAGTATGGTCGGTTGAACGGGAAGGGCGGGTGGCGCTGCTCCGGATGGACAAGCCGCCGCTGAACCTCATCCACCTCGACGACGTGCTCGAGATGGCCGAGCTGATCGACGTGGCGCGCCAGGACCCGGAGGTGCGCGCGATCGTGCTGACGGGCACGGGCAAGTCGTTCATAGGCGGCGCCGACGTCTCGAACTTCGACGAGCTCGACGTGATAACAGCGAAGTACGTGCTCCAGGCCGGGCAGCGGATCCTGCGCGACATGGAGGAGATGGAGAAGCCGGTCATCGCGGCCATCAACGGCTTCACCTTCGGGGGAGGCTGCGAGGTGGCGCTGGCTTGCGACATCCGCGTCTGCAACGAGTATGCCAAGTTCGGCCAGCTGGAGATCAACTACGGGGTCATGCCCGGGTGGGCCGGCAGCCAGAGGCTGGTCAAGGTCGTGGGGCTGGGCCGCGCCAAGGACCTGGTCCTGACCGGCCGGATCATTGACGCGCAGGAGGCGCTGATGATGGGCCTGGTGTCGCGGGTGGTCCCGGCGGACAGGCTGATGGAAGAGGCCATGGAGATAGCAAAGCTGCTGGCGTCCAAGGCGCCGATCGCGATGGCGCTGGCCAAGGAGGCCGTGAACGCGGCGGTGGACGCGTCCATCCCGCAGGGCGGGGCCTTCGAGGCGATGGCCTGCGCCATAACCTTCGGGACCGAGGACAGCCGGGAAGGCGTGCGCGCGTTCCTGGAGAAGCGCGAGCCCGAGTTNNTTTGGGATGAAGGAGGACGCGAACGTGGACGAAAAAGAGCGCGACGGGCTCAAGGGCGAGAAGGAGCGCTGGGAGCGCGAGACGCTGGGCCCGACGCTGGAGTCCATGCCCGAGCGCAAGGACAGCTTCGAAACGGTCTCCGGCCGCGAGGTCGACAGGCTGGCCGGCCCCTGGGACCTCGAAGGATTCGACTACCAGCGCGACCTGGGGTTCCCCGGCGAGTACCCGTTTACACGCGGCGTCCACTCCACCATGTACCGCGGCAGGCTGTGGACAATCAGGCAGTTCATGGGGTTCGGAGACCCTGACGAGTCCAACAAGCGGCTGAAGTTCCTGATCGAGCAGGGCGCGCCGGGGCTCAACGTCGCCTACGACATGCCCACCATCCACGGGCTCGATTCCGACCACCCCCTCGCCCACGGCGAGGTCGGGCGCGACGGCGTGCCATGCGATTCCTTCGAGGACATGGAGCGGCTTTTCGCGGGCATCCCGCTGGCGAAGGTCTCCACCTCGCTGGTCATCGCGCACCCCCCGATACCGTCGATGTACTTCGCGCTCGCGCGCAAGCAGGGCGTCGATTTTTCCAAGCTGCAGGGGACCTTCCAGAACGACACCTTCTGCAGGGACGTGGCTGCCAACGTCAGGGTGCTGCCCAGGCGCGCGGAGCTCAAGCTCTGCACCGACGTTGTGGAGTTCTGCACGCTCAACGTCCCGCGCTGGTACCCGATAAGCATCGTGGGTTACCAGATACGCGAGAAGGGCTGCACCGCGGCGCAGGAGCTCGCGTTCACGCTTAGCGAGGGTATCGACTTCGTCACTTCGTTCCTCGACCGCGGGCTGGACATCGACAGCTTCGGCCCCAGGCTCACATTCATGTGGAACTCCCATAACGACTTCTTCGAGGAGATAGCGAAGTTCCGCGCGGCCAGGCGTGTCTGGGCGCGCATCATGAAGGAGAGGTTCGGCGCCAAAGACCCGCGCTCGATGATGGTGCGCTTCCACACTCAGACGGCGGGGTGCTCGCTGACCGCGCAGCAGCCGATCAACAACATCGTGCGCGCCACCATCCAGGCACTGGCCGCGATACTGGGCGGGACCCAGAGCCTTCACACAGACGCCTTTGACGAGGCGCTGGCGCTGCCGACGGAGGAGTCGNNGCCGACATGGAGGAGGAGGCCCTCGACTACATCCGCCGCATCGACGAGATGGGCGGGATGCTCGAGGCGGTGGAGCAAGGCTACGTGCAGCGCGAGGTAGCGCGCGCGGCCTGGCGCTACCAGAAGGACGTTGAGTCGGGCAGGCAGGTCATCGTAGGGGTCAACAAGTACGTCGACGAGGGAGAGCCGCCACTCGAGCTCTTGAAGATAACCCAGGAGATGGAGGACGAGCAGAAGGCGCGCATCGCCCGGCTCAAGGAGCGGCGCGACGAGGGGAAGATGACCGAGGCGCTGGAGAAGATCCGCGAGGCGGCCGAGCGCGGCGAGAACCTCTTCGAGACGACGATGGACGCGGTCGAGGCGTACGCCACGCTGGAGGAAGTCTGGGACGTGTACCGCGCGCACTACGGCACTTTCAAGGAGTCCTCGGTTCTGGTTGAATCTGTTTAGCTGGGAGAAGAACGGGACGAGAAGTAGCTGGTACGCTTTTCCCCCTTTTCTACTTTGAGGAGAGCGATGGAGAGGCTCGACGGGAAGGTCGCGCTGGTCACAGGCTCGTCCCGCGGTATCGGCCGCGCGGTGGCGGTCGAGCTCGCGCGCAAGGGCTGTGACGTGGCGGTCAACTACCGCGCCCAGGAGGCGGCCGCGCACCATGTCGTCGACGAGATCGAGACGCTGGGAAGAAAAGCCATCGCCGTCAAAGCCGACGTCGGTATCCCCGGGGAGTGCGAAGCGCTGGTCGCAAGCGTGGTGAAAGAGCTGGGCGGCCTGGACATCCTGGTCAACAACGCCGGCGTATGGCAGGGCTCGGTCATCGACGAGATCGAGCCACCGATGCTGAACTGGATGATGGACACCAACGTCAAGGGTGCCTTCTACGTCACCGGCGCGGCTGTGCCCCACATGAAGAAAGCCGGCTGGGGACGGGTCATCAACATGTCCTCCGTCATCGGCGTGACAGGCTATCCGGGCGACTCGGCTTATGGCGCCACCAAGGCCGCGCTCGCGGGGATGACAAAGTCGCTGGCCCGCGAGCTCGCCCGCTACAACATCACGGCGAACGCCGTCGCCCCCGGCTTCATCGAGACCGACATGACCATCGAGACCGGAGACGACACGCGCGCGAAGATCCTCAAGACGATACCGATCCGTCGCTGGGGGCGGCCGGAGGAGGTCGCCTTGATGGTGGTGTTCCTCTGCGAGGCCGGGGGCTACATCACCGGCCAGCTCTTCACGGTCGACGGCGGCTACACGATCTGAACAGGGGCAAAGGAGGTCCGCGTGAGGGTAAAGGTCAACCCGCTTCTGTGCACCGGCTGCGGCCTGTGCGAGCTCGCCTGCGGCTACCACTGGGACGAGGCTTTCTCGCTTATCTCCTCGAGCGTGATGCTGTATCGCGCCGAGGAGAAGAAGAACTACATGGGCGTGATCGTGAAGACGGAAGAGGACCTCTTCATCGGCCGGCCCGAGGGGGCCGCGGCGATCAAGCTGGGAGAGCTGTCCAGGGGCGGCACCGGAGGTGGCGCCTCGGCCAAGCCAATCCTCATCAGGGAGGCCTGCGACCTCTGCGAGAGCACGACGGGTGAGCCCCAGTGCGTAGCGATCTGCCCGCACGGGGCACTGTACCTCGAGTAAGGAGCGGCTGATGGACTCCATGTACTACGGTGACACCCTCATTGTCGACCTGGACTCCGGCACCACCGAGGAGGTTGACTTCGTCGAGGCCGACGAGGCCGGTCCCGGGCTGGCCGCCGGGCTCGCGTTGTACGAGAAGTACAAGGACGCCGACCCGATCATCTTCGGCTCGGGGCTGTTCACCGGGACACCGGTGCCCGCCGCGTGCCTGGGGTTCGTTCTGGGCAGGAGCCCCGTAACGGACGAGCTCGCCGTGGCCCCGCTGAACCTGTTCGCGGGCTCGGAGATGAAGCTCTCCGGGTTCTCGATGGTGGTGGTGAAGGGGACCTCGGCCAAGCCTGCCTACCTCTGGCTACACGACGGGGTGGCCGATGTCCACGACGCCTCCGCCTTCGCGGGTATGGACACCTGGGAGACCACCGACGCTATCCGCAGAGAGATGGGCGAGAGCATGATCCAGGTCATCTCCATCGGGCCCGCCGGTGAAGCGGGCTCGAAGCTCGCGGCCTTCTCGATAAACTACTGGGGCTCGGGAGACACCGCCGCGATCGGCGCGCTGATGGGCTCGCGGAACCTGAAGGCCGTGGCGCTGCGCGGCCTGGGGATGCTGGACGCCGACGATCCCGAGGAGTTCTACACCAGGTCGCTCGAGCTGTTCGCGTTCGCCAGAAAGGACAGAGGCTTTGCCGCGCTGTGCGCCGCGCTCGGCGCCGGCGACCTGGACAAGTGGCTCGAGCCGATCGCGCACCGGGCGCGTGCGTGCTTCGCCTGCCCCAGCGCCTGCTTCCCGTTCGTGAAGTACAACGAGGCGCCGACTGTCATGGAATCGTCGGACGTCGAGGAGCCCGGCATGCTGGTCACCAGCCCGTCGGCCGCATTGTGGCTGATGGACGGTGGCTGGGAGCCCGAGGCCGCGTCCCGCGCGCTCGAGGCGATGGCCCGCGAAGGCCTCGACATGGTCAGGGGGGCCAGGGAGCTCGCCGGCAAGCCCCTCACCGACCTGGGACAGATAACCCGCGCGGTGAAAGCGCTGGAAGGTTTCGCGGAAGCTGCGTGGCCATCGGGCGAGCCCGCGCCTGCGGGACTCTTCGGGGCCTGGACGCCGCCGCTCGCCGACGCCGACGCCTGGAAGCTCGCCAATATGGCGGGCTACGTCCTGGGGGTGTGCCCGACATATCTGATGCTGTCGGAGTTCGACCTCGAGGCGCTTGCCGGCCTTTGCCGGCCGGCCACTGGGGTCCGGTTGGAGATCGGCGGCCTCGCGGACATGTTCGGGTAGCACCGTGAGAGGGCGGCTCAGGAAGGCTGCGGCTCACCCGTCATACCGGCGCTGCGCGGCGGCGTTCGGTATCCTCAAACCGCGCGTCGCTGTCTACACCGGCGAGGGCGCCTCACACTCCTGGATATGGTTCTGCGACCTGCTCGAGCGCCTGTGTCTTTTTGACATAGGCTTTATCACCGACTCGGACATTCTGGGCGGCGCGCTGCGTGATTTCGACGTCCTGCTCATCGGCGGCGGCGACACCTACGCTATGGCCGGCTCGATGGGGGCGTCCGGAGCCCGCGAGATCGAGGACTTCGTGCGCTCCGGCGGCCAGTACCACGGCTCGTGCGCCGGAGCGTACCTGGTGCTCTCTGAGGTGGACCTCGAGCCGTTCGCTCCCTTCAGCTTGATCGAGGGCGACATGCAGAACGTGATGCGCGAGCCGCCAGCGCCGCTCTGCCTGGAGCATAAGTACCTGGCGCCTTACGGCTCCGGCTGGGGCTTTCACCCGGTCTACGGAGAGGT